>PBKF01000032.1 GCA_002722105.1 Fidelibacterota bacterium | reverse complement strand
GCCTTATCCCATTTTAAAGTACTTGCACTTTTCCCTGATGGCGCAGATTCAAGATTTAAAGATTCAAAAGAATAAATACCGCCATATGTACTATCAACATTAACCAAATCCAAATAGCATGCCATACCATAATCTGCAAAATATTCTGCAAAAGATTTTGAAGCTCCTACTGCCACCAAAGCTGTATCCACGCTAGCTACGCCTACTTTCTGAGTCTCACATATATAATTGACTATCTGCCACTCAGGTTCATTTTCTAAAGAACTGGCTGCCAATCTTTCTTGCAGGTATGTAAAGAAAATATTGACATTATGTTGGTCTGTACGTCCTTTAAGTTTATTAACACCTGTAGCTAAATAGGTTAATTGATTCCCGGTTGATGTTGAAGGTGAAGTACTTTCTCCAAAGAATACAACATCACCAAATATCTTCTTCTGCATTAACTGGGAAACCCCTTCTAGGATCCATGGTTCTTCTGTAGGCTTATTGTGTTGGAGAACCATTTTAGTATACTCATGTGTAATGGCATGAAACAGAATATTTTTATCATTATTGGTTGATGTAACGTTTAAGGGGTTGGTGTCAATGTAAATGACTTCACCACCATTAGCATATTGACCATTAGATACAGTATCACTTGGGGTACTGTATCCATGAACAAAAAGGCTACTCTTGGTATCATTCCTACCTAAACCATATTCATCTAAAATATTAGTAAATACAAATATAACTTTTCCATTCTGATCAACATCATTTTCATTACCAGCGAAAGATCGAACTGTAGATGCTATAGAAATATTCTGTCCACCATATTGTACGACATTTGAATCAAATGCAACTGAATCTTCAAATGCCTGGCCAATAACCGTTAATAAGGAGTCTGTAAAATCATCTTTTGAAGCTACATCAACATAGATATCACATTGGGTACCAATATAACCAATAGTACAAAATTTTTGCGCTGTAGCTGATGGAAAAGCTTCAAAACTTGTTATCCAATAATTACGACCATAATCCACATGAACTGTATCAGCCGCATTAGATACATTATCTAACCCAATAAAGGTGCTATCATTTACATACATGGTAAAGGCTGTCTTATCACTATTATTCATTGCATCAAGAATTGAAGAGCCACTGGTAGAGAGATTGACTATGATTGTACTAGTATAATTATCTAGCGAATCAAGTGATGTAACTAAGCTACCATCAAAAACAGAAGAACCATTTACATTTTCAAAATTAAATCTATCTGCAGCAAAAGTAGTCTTAGATACGGGTTGAGTAAAATTCATCGTGAAAGAATTTGACTTAATATCATATTGGACACTGGTAATTGCTGGCCCTAGTGTATCAGGACTATATTGAACAAATGCAGATGAATCACGAGTAATCACAGGAGTACCATTATCTTTGGTAGAAGCAAATGTATAATAATCTAATAGAAAGTGAAGAGTGTCTTTTTGTTCATTTGTTTCTACCAGAACCTCATCTGCTTCACTCAATTCAACAAAAATTGTTTTCTTACTACTAGATCTCCAGACTCTACCAGATGATAAGCTAAGCGTATCTTCATGATCATATAAATAAATACCAGAGAGGTCACTGAAATCATTTTCACCTATTTCATCATCATCCGGAAGATCAGCGCCTTTAAAGGTTCCTATTTTAGTATCCCATGAAAATGATAGGAGATTGCCAATCGCATCATAATAAACAAATCCGCCAGTATCATCTTTATCCGGCATAGGTGTAGCATAAGTCGATGATGAAGAACCAGAATAAAACCTGATTGGAATTTTAGGAGCAGCAACATTACCATTTTCCGAGCGATCATAGACTGTATAAGCATCTAATGAACAAAATACTGAATCAATGATTTCACCACTATCATTATATTGAATCATATTTTCAATTTGTGCTATTACATCAAGAGAAAGATCTTTTAATTTTAATGAATTGTCATTCGCTGAAGGAGTCCCAGTCGCAAGCGTGAAATTATCAGAAGAGTTGTAAATCTGAATTTTACTCCATACTGGTGCTGGCGCTGGTGCTATATCAAAACTTGTATTCTCAGAATTACGGAAATAAATATAAAATTCGTTTTTTGCATAGTCATAGGAAGCTGAATCTGCTGTTAAAGGCAAGGAGTCAGCTGAAACGGGAACTGTAATGGATGATGATGCAAATAGATTATAACTAGTATCTCTAAAAGCACCTTCAGACATATTGATAGATAAACCAGTTAAATCCAAGGATGTTTCTAACCGCTTCGCATCATTTAGTGTTAATGTGATGTCAATCGTATCACTATCTTCTGTCTGAGCTACTAGCTTAATTCCTTCTAGGCTTATTGAGTTATCAGCCCCATCAGTAAATCCAATTTTAAAAGGCAATATATTTACTTCAAAATCTAACACACCATTTCCATTTCGGTCTTCGCCAGGGTCATTATTTCCAATTTCTGGAGCTAGAGATCTATCACCAGGGCCTCCATCGACAGACCTATCTTCTGCGATTTGATCAAATTGGGCTGGGGTATTAAAAATAAACTGTAAATGGTTATGCGTTGCAGAGTATGAAGCGCTGGATAATAAAGGTGCTTCTTGATCTATAATTGTAAGAGGTAGACTAGCAGGATCACTGTGGGCACTATCTTCGTCTAAGAAAGCTCCACTTTCAAAAATGATAGAACAATTAGCAAGATTAAATGATTCAATTGCATCAACCTGAGTGGCGGATGTCCCCCATAATTGTACAGTCTGTGCACTACCAAAAATAGTCTGATCCAGTTGATCAATGACTTTTCCATATAGCAGAGAAACATCTAGAGTTTTTGTATAGTAAGCAGAATCAGGTAAAGTACCTCCAGTAAGTGAATGAGAATTACTACCATCTGTAATCGTGATTCGCCCTAAAAGCACATTTACTGTACTAACGTTTTCTGAAAATGTTAACTGTAATATATTGGTGCCTGTATTATAACTAGCACCAGATGGTGTAACACCACTAATTGTGTTTACACCAAGTAAAACTACTACAAACATTCTGATAGAAAATCTCATCAAAAAAGAATACCTAAGCTAAATTGAGATACAGTGCCGATCAAACTGTAATCAGATATTGCATAATCGACACGTAATTTAGGTGAAAAGAATTTTGACAAATCTAAACCAAAACCACCCATATATCGTCCAGAGTCATGGTTGGAGTATGCACCACCACGAATAAAGAACAGGTTCATAAATGAGTACTCAAGACCAACATTCAACCTTTCATTTGAATCATTGGGGTGTACCCCATCAATGGCCATTAATAAAGAATGTGTTGGATTTGACTCTAGGAAAGTATATGTGAGACCTACTTGGAAAGATAATGGCATGTGGAAGGGGCGATAGGTTTCTTTTTCGGCTAATAACTCACCATTATTATAATCATCAAATTTGGCATCCTTTCCATTAACGGTAAAATCCAATTCGGGTCCAAAATTTCTGACAGACATACCTAAGGTTAAAGTCCGAAATCCTGTAAGATATAACGCACCGAGGTCCACAACATAAGCTGTAGCTTCTAATCCATACATCGATACGGACTGTTTTAGATATCCTAAATTAAGTCCAAAAGAAAATTGATCCGTATAAGAACGTGCAGCAGACATAGAAATTAATACATCATTCCAATTATAATTTCGACCTGTACCATCTGATTGATCTACAGTAGTTTCTGCAATATCACCAGAGTTCAAGGTTTTTAACTGTAATCCTAGAGCACCATATTTAGTTTTCATTCCGGCAGCTAAAGCAGAATAGTCAATTCCTGCAAACCAATTGACTTTGGATGCCACTATACTTGGGCTCATCAAATAAACCATGGAAGCTGGATTGTAAAATGAAGCTGAAGCGTCAACGTTAACTAAAGCAGTTCCGCTGTTACCCAGAGCTGCATAACGAGCATCGGGACTAATATTAATAAAATGTGATCCGGACGTACCCACCTTGGCAAAACTTTGTTGCGCATGTAGAACTTGAACCACCAATAACATGGAAATCAAATAAGATAGAAATTTGCTATTATGCTTCATCTAAAAATACTAAACTTTCCCACATGTTTGTTTTTTCCATCTTCTACAACGAATATGTATAGCCCACTAACTACGGATTGATTGTTTCTTGATATTAAATCCCAATATTCGATATCGGAACCATCAGTATGGTTAATTTCATCTACTAAATCTCCCGATAGGGAAAATATTGAAATTTTACATAATGCAGGCAAATTTTTAAACATTATCCTGTCTTCATATTGAGCTTCCCATTTTGCCGTTCCTAGGTATGGATTTGGCACCACCAATACATCTGAGAGTTTTGGTTGAGTATCTCCTTCTTCATATAGATTTTTAGTAAAAACAGGGATTGGCGCATTTCCAGAAGATTTACTATAATTTGATAGTGGAGAATATGCAGGCGCTAATCCTGCTTCTGGATGCCCTGAATCATAGGCAGAGACAGAGTAATAATATGGTAATCCGTAAACAGGAGCTGAAATAGTATCACCCCACGCAGTTACAAATCCAGTATCTGAGAATGTATTGGTTACATCTGGCAGGTTAGCCAAAACCCAATTTCCATTACTATCTTTCTGATTTAATGTATCTCCGTTGATATTGACCACATAACTACCATCTCGACTATTATTTTTCTCAAAAGCAGCAATTAATTCCCAATCCTGAGGACCATAAGTTGCCCTATAAATTTGATATCCTTTAAAATCATTCACTCCTTGTGCATCATCAAAAAATGATTCTGCTGAATTATCCCAGACCAGATTCATACCCCCACTAATTGGACTATAGGATAACAGAGGTACACTTGGTGGAATAGGCAAAGCCCAATGGCTGCCTTGATCAAAATCACAAGGATCCATTGGAGTGCAATCGCTACCAGAATAATATGCTATAACAGCATTTTCAGCATTGGCTCGCAGGTCTCGTAGTCCTGTTCCACAAACTACAGCAAAAACAACTTTAATTGTATCATTCTCAGGAATATTAAAGGGACCAGTACTTAACAAAAATCGATAATCAAACTGCGGATACCCTAATTCTAGAGGATTATTTAAGAATTTTTTACCTTGGCTTGCAGCATGTTGTCCTTTTATATAATCTAATTTATCTTTATCTGTTCCAGGGTCACTTTCCCAATTCCACCACTGATGAGAATAACCACCCATATAACTTTTACCATTTTCTTCTGTAATTTGTTTTCCAGCATCAGTATAAATGGTCTGCCCACCTAAAAATCCTTCATTAGTTGGTGATTTTTCACGCTCACCATAATCGTTAGAAGAAGATCCAGGATTGTCACCATCATATATATAAGACATAATTCGTGGATAAAGATATCCAATTAGGACAGTACCGTCATCGAGAACTGCATTTTCACCGGCAACTCTCCCCAACTCTTCCACATCTGCTTGCCATTGCAGGGTATCACCATTGGGGTCTAAAATAATTGCCCATTCATCGTAAAAACCATCCTGCTCAGCTTTAGATGGATTATAATTTGGGTTTTGTGGCTGATCCTTTAAATAAGGAATACCATATTCATCATAACCTGTAAGTCCATCATTATCGAGATCCATTGGATCGACAACATCTAAAATGTCTGTATTTGAATCAACACCATCCCAACCATCATAGTCAACCAAATCATCAATATGTGGTTCTGTATCATCCGAAGATGCTACGTCAATATCATACCAAAAGCTCACAAAAACATCTTCTAGATCACCATTTAGACCTGTATTAACAATTTTATATTCAAAAACTATAAAATCGTCATATGTTGGGAGACTCCAAGTTAGACCTTGTTGAAAAACTTTTAAACCAATTGGAGTGTGATTACTCTCTGGACGCTCATCTATATCATCAAATACTACATAAGAATCTTCAATCGATTTTGCGGATTTACCATTAACCTGTGATCCCAATTCTCCAGGAAAGCCAACAGTAGGAAGCCATTCCTGATCCGGACTATAAAAATAGGTTGTGACTGCCGGTTGGCCACCAATTTCTGTTCCGATCCAAAGTCCAGCATCATAAAGATAATTATTACCAGATCCACCTGGCCATTGCGCTGATGGGCGGCCTGTTGAAGGCGAATTTGGGTCACCATATCCGCCATAATTAGTTACCGCCATCCAATTATTGTTCGTAGTATGATTATAGAATGCTTTTTCTGGTCTCGTTGCTGCAACTTTACCTGCTACGTTCTGGCCTCTAGTACTGTGTTTTTCACGACCATACGAAAATGATAGAAATAAGGTCAAGCATGTAACTTGAGCAACTTTCCAATGTATATTTTTTTTCAACTGCATTAAAAGCTGACTGTAAATCCTATTTGCATTCTTCTTTGATCTTGATATATGACTGGGTTTAAATAAGGTCCCTGCTCAGGTTTCAATTTATTTTCATCTATTTTTCCATCATGATCAAGATCCACATTACCCATATATTCAAAATAATTTTCTTCTCCGTCTGCCATAGTGATTTTACCATCATCATTTTTATCGTATGTTTTAATTAAGTTTGTGAATTGATGGTACCATTCAGTATCAATAACACCGCGATATCTTTTTAAGTTAAATAAGTTCGTTACATANAAATAANTNCCCAAATTAACACCTGCTACATTGCGTGAGTAACTTAATCTAAAATTTGATGANATGTACCAAGGNAATGTTTCTGTGTTTTCCAAGATCAATCTACCTTGGTTTGGCTCGGTGTAACGNGTGCCNCTACCNTAGTTCATAATAAAAGTGGCTAAAATTCCTTTATAGGATACATTCGAATTCATATTAAATGTATGTGTTTGATCCCAACTCAAATAGGATTCAAAAGTTGGAACAATATTTCCTGACCACTCTGTCAAATAGCCTTGTCCAACGCTACTACTCTTACCCTTTGCGATTGAATAAGTATAGTTTAATTCACCATAAAGCAGTTTCCCTGGTCGACGGGCTAGCACAATTTCAAAGCCGCGAACATTTCCATAATCTCTATTATAATAGGTAGTATACCAGTCTGAGACTGTCCAATAAATAGGACGGGTATCAGTTAATCCAAATATATCTTTATAGAACGCTTTCGCTTCTAATAATAATTCTTTTGGTAATTCTCGTCTAACACCTACTTCGTATGCAGTTGTTAATTCAGGATCCATATTGGGATTACCTACAATTGGAAAGCCACCGCCTAAATTGTAAGTAATATTTCTAAACATATAGGCTAATGCAGCTCTTTGATACTGGCGTCCATAATTAAAATACAATAAGGACTTATCTGTTATTGGAAACGAGATTCCTAAACGAGGGGCTAAAAGTTGTTTATTTTCAGCATCAACTGGGTTTTTAACATCATCAAGTGCATGTTTATATAATCCTGCATTTGCACGCCATTGTTTATACTCTTCATCTTTGCCATCCCCATCCCAATCTGCGTAATCATTACTTGTCCAAGTTGGATCTGACTCGTCTTCAGGATAAACTGCATTTGGTGTGAAATATTCATACCGTAAACCTGCATTTACAATTATACCTTTATATTCCATTTTGTCAGTTGCATATATAGACAGATTTGTTGGCTCGGCTTTATCGTTTTCTGCGTAACCATATCGATCTGGAGGCCAATGATTCTGCATATTATAATCAATAAATTCGACCCCAGTTCGAATTTGGTTAGTCGGGTTGATCTGGCTAACTAAGTCAAATTTATAGGTGGTCATGACCTTTTTATCAAAATGCCAATGATCACGATTATATGTATATGGATTTGCAGGCGAAACACCATAAAAGTCACCATGGTGTTTAAATCCTTCATCTGGAATATCAGCCCAAGGCATCCAAAAATAGTTTTTATCATAGTCATCAATTGAACCATCGTTATTCCAATCTCTCTCAGACTCATCTACATAATCATTATTATTTTCATCGTGGAACATATCCTGAGAGTCATCAATTCCTGTAATTGGTTTATTTGGGGTGTAGGCATCTAATATCCCATTTCCATTTAAATCTTCATTCCTTTTATCATTATCTCCATCTACATCCCAGTCCAAGTCTTCATCATATGACCCATTCCCATTAATATCACCATACCACTCCCCTTGGTTCCAAACATTATCGCCATTAAGATCTTCAAAGGGTTCAGTAGACCAATAAACATCTAAAACACCGTCTCTGTCAGTATCTTCATTAATACGTTCAACAATATTTGATTGGAGTTCAGTGTGATACTGTGCAACGCGAAAAGTCATGTATGTATTTTTTGAAAGTGTCCAAGTTAGTCCAGCATTCCACATATGCTGCTTATCTCGCCACATCGGACGTCGTTCAAACATATTAAATGTAGTTAAGGATCCATCTTGGTCAATATCTTCAGCATCTAATACGCCATTGCCATTTAAGTCTTCTCCTGGATTTAAAATACCATCTCCATTTGTATCTTCTGTATCTAATACGCCATTACCATACCAACTATCTAGCGCACCCTCAGAATCAAGGAAAAAATTATTATTGAAATCTTCATTAGCGCCGTCTCCGTCTGGATCTACAAGTTGTCCAGATTGGTCTCGATCTTGCTCATATGGGGAATCATCATAGGTCCCATTGCCATTCATATCATTATACCATTCACCTTCATCCCATTGTCCATTATTATTCCAATCTGCAAATGGTTCATATTCAATATAGAGATCTAAAATACCATCACCATCTAGATCTTCAGTTTGCAAACCATCTGTAGTCCACCAATCTGTATAAAAATTTGGAACTTCTCCATCCTGAATCATTCCATCAGCCAGTCCACCCAAGGATCCGTCATATGGTTGTGTATATCTAGGCATAAAGCCACTTTGTAAATCTTCCGATATCATATGGCTGTATGAATAATTGAAACCATCGTCAAAATCAGATTGTGATAAAAGCCCTGAAAAGCTTAATTTTAATTTATCGTTAATTTTATATGATAGACGTCCAGTATAGCTAGACATTACATTATTTTGATTTCTAAATCGGCCAGTTCTATCTTGATTTTCACCTATAATCGAAAAATGGATTTTATCCTTTAGGACTGGACCACTTAATGCAAACTCAACCGTATTAATTTCATATGGAGATTCAAATGTAGGTTCATTACTGATAGGGTTCGATGAATTGATACGTACATTTCCAGAAAAAATATTTCGTCCCTCTTTACTAGTAAGCTCCACGATTCCAGATTGAGCATCTCCGTATTCCGCACCAAATCCACTGGTTATAACATTAGCTTCACTGATACTCAGTATAGGTACATTTGTATCATTAGAATTACCACTCCATGGATCTTTAATGGGAATACCATCTAGCATATATATTACTTCTGATGTTCTTCCACCACGAAAATGTAGGCCACCAGAATTGACAGCTCCAGCAGTATATGCAACTGCAGACTCCACACTGCTAACGGGCATATTGAGCAATTCATCTGAAGTAATACTTCTTCGACTAGATGTTTGGTCAGCCTGAACCAGGGGCCGTTCTGCAGTTACAACGACTTCTTGTCCTTCGATCACTTCTGAGGTAAGAGGAAAATTAATAGTGGTTGTTAGGTCACCATTGATAATGACATCAACAACATTCATTGCAGCATAGCCAATTACTTCAGCACGGATATTGTATTTGCCTGGGGGTATATTCAGGATTAAATATTCTCCATTAACATCTGCAGCAGATCCCATAGTGGTTTCCAGGATTATAACATTGGCACCAGGGAGTGCATCACCCGTTTCATTATCAAAAACACGACCAGCCATTTTCCCTGTATCGATGGCACTCGCAGTTTGAAAAATAATTAATGGAATTAAAAAAAGCTTCTTTATTATATATGAATTGTTTCTAGGACTATTTTTTCCCATAAGCTTATTTCTGCTGGTTTTACTAATTGTTAAAAGAAATTTAATAACTGCCTACAAACGATTAGGCCGATTAGTTTGATTGGATCAATATTAGTTTTGACGTTTATTTTGTTGTTTTATAATATTTATCAATACTGTGAATATAGTTCATTAGGTATCCAATTCACATACTAGTATATCATACTTATTTTATCGATACTAATTTCTTACACTAAACCTAATCTACTCTTTTTAAAAATGTCAAGATAAAATTATAGCTCTTATTTGTGGCCATTGAATAAATGAACTATTGAATAATTTCTATTAAAATAGATTCTGAAATTCAAATTGAATTTCATGCGCAATGGAATCAATTTGTAATTTCAATTCAGGGGAGCGATAAAATTCAATCCAATTTATATTATTACTACACATATTAATCACATCCATATAGCAACTGTATAGATCTTGCTTATAATCTTTTGAAGATTGAAGGTCTTTTGTAGCAGTCAGCAAGATTTTCGTCTTTGATTCATGATAACTTTTTTTTCTTTCTGTTTCAGTTAATTGGCGATCCTTCCAATCAGTGTCAATGGCTAAAAACAAGGCTTGATTATCATAATGGCTGACTTTGTATCCATGTTTTAATAAAATTTCTTCTGATTGTTTCTGAAAAGTAAAAGCTGTGGCAATTCCCAGATAATACTTATAGGAATGTTGGTTCAATACACTTGTTGTAATTGAAGGCCTGTAACAGCCAGTCAGTAAAAGAATTAGATGTAAAAATAACAGATTGGTTACAGATTTACTTCTCATCAAATTTCATCAAGAAAAAATGTATTCAACTCACCTTTATTTTTTAGATTTACTTTTTCACGAAAGGTAACTTTAGCAGAGTCTGGCAGAAATTGTTTTGTTTTATCAGATATATGGATTTTACCGGTTTCTCCAGCACTTTCCATCCGCGCTGCCACATTTACGGCATCACCCCATATATCAAAATTATCCCCTGTATTTCCTGCAATAACTGGGCCGGTATTAATGCCAATTCTGAGTTTCCAAGTATCTTTTCCCAAGGCTTCTTGCTGAACACTCATTCCATTGACATATTTCATCATTTCCTGTGCAGCTTTACAGACTTGAGTTGCATGCTCAGATCCTTTATCAGGTACTCCGCCAATTGCCATATATGCATCACCAATCGTCTTCACCTTTTTTAAACCAAATCGATCTATTATTTGGTCAAATCCATTGAAGTAGGAACTCAAAACTTCTAAAAGTTCACCGGGTTGCATCTCTTCTGTCTTTTTGGTGAAGCCTGCAAAGTCTGCAAATAGTATGGTGGCTAGAGAATAATACTCCCCTGTTACGCCAATTATTTCATTTTTATTATCATTTTTTAAATCAGCAGATCGAGTATCTAATAATTCTACAAACTGATCAGCTAACAGTCTAAGACCATCTAATTGTTGGTGGCTAATTGAGCGAGGCTCTTCATCCATTACGCAAAAAGTACCAAGTATAAATCCCTTTTTACTTACGATAGGACTACCAGCATAAAATTTAGGAAAGGTGCCACCACTGGTTTCAGATATGACCTTGGTACGGTCATCTACAGTACAATCTTCAATTACAAGTGGCTCGCAGTTATTATTTAGTACAAATTGGCATGCGGTTAATCCTCGAGGAATTTCTCTACTCATATAAGATAATACAGAATTCTGACCGAAGTCAGCTTTACAGTGCTGCGTGTCTTCATCAATGATATTGATCCACGCTTGGGGGCAACTAGTTAAATAGGATGCCAGTTTTGGTAAGGATGCAAATCGTTGATCCTGCCTTATGTTTTGCTCAACTATGCCCAAAGATTCTAAATCACGTAGCCGCTCTGATTCATTTTCTAGTATGGGAGCAGGCTGATGTCCATTTTCTGTAGCTTTACTCCCTAAGTAATTCCAAAATTTATTTTTGATATAATTCATAATATTATAATTTATTCGTATTAATTAATAATATGGTTTAATATATAATATGAATATTTATGAAATGGATGGTAGTAAATATTTTGTATAAATTTTAACCATTATTATAGGAAAAGATTACACTCTGTCACTTTTTCTTAATAATGACAAACGTCATATCGTCTTTCAGTTCTGCATTGCCATCTAGCCAATTATTACAAAGGTCTACCAATCCATCTTTTATTTCATCAGCAGATCGGGATATAAGAGATCTGATAGTTTCTTCTGTTTTATCATAACCTACCATTTCATTATTAACATTTTCAGCTTCTGGCAGACCATCTGACATCATAATTAAAGTATCACCCTTCGCTTTGAAAGTTATCTCCTGCTCCATATGTATTGCATCAGGAAATGAACCCAATGGTAAGGCCCCTACGAGAACTTCTTCTAATTCATCTCTATCTGCAGAATAAAAATACGCAGGTGGCATGCCTGCTGAAGAGAATCATATCGAATCTTTTCCAATATTTGCTATATTAAGACACATTCTATTCAAGCCGATATTCATTTTCAATAATGTTTTGTTCAATGAATCTAGTGTGGGAACAGGATCTTCCTCTACGAGGGAACTCATAGCAGTTTTTGTTATTGAGACTACATTACCGGATGTAAGCCCGTGACCTGTGGCATCTCCACAGATCGCAATCCATCGACCATCTTTCTTTTTCATAAAATCAAAGAAATCTCCACCCACTTCAGTTGCAGTTTGCTGGAAACCAACCATTTCATAATCTGGTGTATTGGGCATTTCTTTTGGAAGCATAGCTTGTTGAAATTCTCTTGCTTCTTCCATTTCAGCCTGCTGTCTTTCAATCTCAGCTTCTCTTAATTCTTTTGCTTCTTTACTTTTTTTCTGATAATTGATAAATGTTACAGTTGAAAATCCAATCAATAATATAATACTTCCCCAAAAAGGCAGGGCTGTTTTGGGATTCAGGTACCAGATTCTACTGATATTAAATGAGATGGAAACAATATTTGAAAATCTCACTCTACTTTCCAGCGCTTGAATCTCGATGGAATATGATCCTACATTTTCAGAAGTGAAAGAGATTTGTGGTGTAGATTTCGGTGCTGACCATTTTCCGGATTCACCATTGGTAATTATTCTAGTTCTGTATTCAATTTTGCTTGGAGTTGGTTTTGAATAATATGGATTAGCATTTATATAAAACCGGTCATTGGTTATTCCGGATATTCCAGTTTGGGAGGCTTCGAGGAATGAAATATCTGCTTTTGGCGTGACAATTTGATCTATGCCAAGTTGGAATGTACCATCAGGAAAATTGAAAATAGATATTCCTTCGTCTCCACCAATGGCAACAGATTCTTTACTAATAGAAACAACAGCTCCAACTGAATTACCATTGATACCATCAGAAGAGTTCATAGTGAACCAGTATCCATCTGAATAGCAGCTCACACCACCACCAAACGTACCAACCCACATTTTCTGACCATCAAAATACAACGAAAAAATTTCATTATGTCCCAGACCATCTGAATCGCGAATCATTCGAAAGCTATCACCTTCTAATACACCAATCCCTGCTGATTCTGTCCCTGCCCATATTTCATCATTTGGACCAACTTCTAAAGCAATAATTCGCTTATCATCTAAATTATCATCATATAGTATAAAATTCTTTCCATCAAAAGCCACAATCCCTGCATTATAATTAGCAAAGATCAGGTCTCCATTCTTATTTTGAATAATTCCCTGAATATTGTTTGCTGGTAGTCCATCTTGAACGGCAAAGGTATAAAATCCATTTTTATCTAACCTTGTTAACCCATTTCTGATAGAGCCAGTCCAGATAATTGATGGATTCTTAACATCTATATGTACAGCAGTGACTAAACTTGAAGGTAGTCCATCTTTTTTAGAATAATTTTTAAATGTTTTGCCATCAAACCGGGAGAGGCCTTTTGTTGTTGCTAACCATAGTATTCCTTTTGGGCCAATATCTATATCCAGGATTTTATTAGATGGCAGGCCTTCTTTGGTAGTAAAGTGTTTATTCTTTTTTCCATTTATAAACGAATATAGTCCATTCGCAGTTGCAATATATATTTCATCTTCATGTTTAGCCATGTCATATACTGCACCATTAGGAAAAATTTCTTTTGCTGAAATGTTTTGAATTGTTTGAGGATCCTGCAGGAATAAGCCTGCGCCAAAAGTTGAATACCATACTTCAGATTCACTAACTATGTCTATAGACTGGATTTGGTTACTAATAAATTGTTCAGTGTATTCACCATATGGATTTAGATTATTAACTTTACCTCTATCCAATATGAATGCTCCTTTTTTTGTTCCTACATATATAGAGCCTATTGGATGTTTAGCAATAGCGAGAATATTTGATGCATTTACTTTCTTTAATGCTCCCTTTCCTTTCTTGGAAAACAATCCATTGTTTGTACCAAAATATTCAACACCGTTATCAAATAAATATGCCTGAATAAAAGTTTTAGAACCTGGAAATTTGACAGGAATAGTTACAAAAGATTTTTTTTCTTTCTTAATGATTGAACTTTTGGAAGCAAATCTAGATGTTTCATTAGATGAATAAACATCGATAATCTTCTCATTGGGAAAACCTCTCCCCATAAAAGAAACTTTATCCCCATCATATAGAATATTTTCGAGATTGGTGGAGACAAAAAGATTTCCGGATAACTTCACCATTGATGAGATTTCGTTTCCCTGTATTATATCCGACTTGACAAATCCATCATTGCTTTTCACATAGAGCCCTTTACTGGATGTGGCAACATAAATGGTGTTATGGAGGCTAACAATATGAATTATATTGTCAGCCGGTAATCCATGAGCAGTTCCGTACTTATTGATATGATTGCCATTGAAAACAGTGATACCGTTTTGTGTGCCAATCCATATTTTACCATTCTGATCCTTTTCTACATCAAATATGTAATTACTGGAAATACCATCAGTATAGCTGAAGTTTTTCCACTGACCGGTAGATTGACTGGACAAGATGCAACTTAAAGAACAAAGGATGATTTTAGTTGTTGAAATTATTTTGGACATTTATTTAGAGATGTTTATTCATGTTTTTCGATGAGACTTTGTAAAGCAACTTTGTCTTCAGAATAGAATTCTGCATAGGCTGCCAAACCCATCATTTTCAATTTTTTTTCTAGTTGCTGATCAACATTTGTAAAAATTAATTTTCCATTATTTTTGTTGATAGAACCGATAAGATTAATAAGTACTGAGACACCATAGTTATTGACTTCAGTACAGTTTTTAAAATTAATAATAAAGTGTACAAAATCCTGTGTAAGAAGATCGTCAATAATACCAATTAACTCTTTTGCATGGAAATCATTGAATGGACCATCCAGCTTAAGTATTGCGGTGGGCAGTACCTTTTCTATAGCTGTAGTAAGTGTCTTTGTACCCATTTACTTATGTGTTTGGAATTTAATCAAAACTCTGCTCCTAAAATCTATACCCTGTTTCAAATTCAAATGATCTTGGAATTTTTGGAGATAAAGGAAATGTAGAAGTCTGTGATTCAAAAATATTTTTTATTGAAAAACCGTAGTGAATTTTATCTTGAACCCAGATCATATCAATATCAGCATAAATTCCTCCACCAATTTGTCCTGGATTTAAATACCAGGATGCCGTTCCACCACTGAATTGAGAAAATTGGCCTTCTCGTTCAGCAGTAGCTTCAAAATCACCACTGACAAAATCAAAAGGTTTTGTCCATTTGAGTGATATAGAAGCTGTCAAATTTTCTACAAATGTATTTAACGAAGTAAAAACCAGAGAGCCTTTTAAATTCGATGTATTGCTGTAAATCCTTCTATAATCATAATATTCGCTGTATATGCTATCTGCATTATTTGTGGCTGAAGAATCAGGATAATCTATGTAAAGCTCATACTTTTTTCCTTTATCTCTCTTACCAATTAAATCATCATCATTGAAATAAGAAAAATTCATTTCAATTTCAAATTTTTCACCCAAATGCTTCCATCCTCCATCGATTCCAAAAAATATCACATCAATTGGTAATGTTTGATATGTTAAAAAATAAGTCCAAGGTGGGAGCGGTTCATCAGATATTAAATTATCACCAATATTGATTTGTCTAATTTCATCATCACCTAAAGCTGAATAAAAATAATCAACATAAGGATTCCATCCCCAGCCAGTAAAACCGAAAGGACTTAGTGGGCCTTTAAAATTCTTATATTTACCACTATAAAAATTAAAACTAATCATATTCTTTCTATTTATTATTCCTGTATATGCTAATTCAATTGATTGCAGTTCTTCCAGTTTAAGTGGTTCTATAAAATTAGAATTCAATAAAGAATCATTTTTACTATAAACACCATTCCCATCTTTATCTTTAAATTCTAAAACTGTAAATCCTTCAGATGAACCCATCGCTATCCCATTACCAACCCAGTCGTAAGGATACCCTTGCTCCGATGTTCCACTAAACACATTTTTTGTTCCAGAATAAACATTTCTTTCAAGTAGGGTCGGAGCTTTAAAACCTGTTCCAGCGATGAGTTTTAAGCTTCCATTCATGAAATTATCACGTACTAAGGCAAGTCTTGGGGAAATTTTATCGCCGTAAAATTCATGCCCATCGAAACGAATAGATCCTGTCAGTGAATAATTATTCAGCAAGTCATATTCAATTTGACTATACAAACCATATCTATATTCTTTTAAGTCCGGGCCACGTAAACCTCCGACAAAAGGGTCTATACCTCGATCTGCTACTGCCGTTCTATCTGTGTTTGGATCTTTAAATTCATAATCAAACCCCGTAACTAGTTGTATTCGATCTGAAAATCTTTGATTGAACTGGTAATCCATTATAAAGTCCCTGCTATTAAACTTTAGCCAATAACCAATACTATCTTGTTCAAATGCATCTAATGCTTGCTTCCAAGGCAAACTCTTATCGTTTTCATCTCTAATAAGAACCTGATACTGTGCTATTGTAGATCTAAATTGCGCGTCCGCTATTTGATCAATTAAAGTTAAGCGGAGAGTATGGTTATTATTGTTGTATTTTAGTCCGTATTGTTTCTGATCCATATCTCTATTATAGATAGGACCAAGACTACCCATTGCATATCCTTTCCCACCAATAAGATTGTAAAAAACAGCTAACTCACTATTATGATTTAGGTAGTAATAGCCAGTTGTTCGTAGTTGAGTTCTATCTACTTTAATCGGTGAATAGTAATCTTCATTAAGGTAAAGTTTTTCTTCATTTCCGCCTAATTGCCAGTATATTGGGTTCTTATTGTCTGTATTTCCATATGGTAATTCATTTGCTCTGGTAGCTGTTCCAGTAATATCAAATGCAAATTTATTATAGGATTTTGTAAACCTACCTCCAATACGATATTTATCTAAATTAGAAATACTAAAATTGATTTCATTTTCATCATCTGTCTTTGGAGTCTTTGTTATAATATTTAACAGGCCTTGTGAAGCATCCGGTCCATACAA
>PBKF01000031.1 GCA_002722105.1 Fidelibacterota bacterium | reverse complement strand
TCTAAAATAGGTTTTAATAATTCAATGGCCCTTGCATAATCCTTGTCTTTCGCTAATAAAAACATTGCTTCAAGGTAATAAATATCGGGATAAACCTGAGATGCATGTTCAGAATTATCGATATATTGTTTCTTCAGTTTAGTAAGGTATTTTTGAGCTTTAGAAAAATCATTTCTATTTATATGGTGCATGGTATATCCCCATAAAGTACCAAAAAATGTGGAATCTGTTTCAAAAGCATATTCCCAGGATTTTTCTGCTCTGTCCCATTGATACATTTTTTCCAATAATGTAGTATAATTATAATTAAAACCTCCATAGACCAAATAAGGATCTATTGCGAATGCCTTATCATAAAATGAAAGTGATTTTTCATAATTAGATTTTGAATAAAATATTCTACCACCTACTAAATTAACTTGTGCAGATAAGGGATCCAATTTTAAGGCTTTATTAAATAACACTTCACTCTCATCTAGATTATAATCCATCAAATAAAAGTTAGAAAACCATAGATAGGATTGAACGTAATTAGGATTCAGTTCAATTGCTTTTATAAAATATTCTTTTGATTTTTCTCTATCATTTTTCCATTCTACGCTAATACGGTCACCACTTAGTAATGTACCTAAAACAGCATAAGCTTCTCCAAGTTCCGGTTCTATTTGAAGAGCAATCTTAGCATGATCTTCAGCTTTCTGAAATAATTCGCCTCTTTCTTCGTCACTGACTGTCCATCGTTTAATTACACCTAACGAATAATATGCATCCGCAATTGCTGAATATGCCAGTGCGTAATTCGGATCTTTTTGGATTGCTAATTCAAAATACTCAATCGATCTTTTTACTGGTTTTTCCTGATTTTCATTCCAGAGAAAACGTCCTTTCATATAAAGATCCAAAGCTTCCGGGATAGTCGTTATTCCCCGACGTTCAAAGAAATTTTCCCCAATAAGTTTTATTTTCATTTCTTCTGCAATCGCGTCTGACAATTCTTCCTGAACTTTAAAAATTTCCTTGAACTTCCTATCATATGTTTCTGACCATAGGTGGAAACCATCATTCACTCTAATCAGCTGAGCTGTAACACGTATATCATCCTTAAATTTTCTGACACTTCCTTCTAATACATTAGCTACTGAGAGTTTCTTGCCTATTTTTCGTATATCTTCATTTTTTCCTTTAAAGGCGAACGATGATGTTCTAGCGGCAACATGTAGCTGTTTTATCTGGGCAAGAGAATTCAGTATTTCTTCTGTTATACCATCAGAAAAATATTCATTTTCTATATCAGCGCTCATATTTGCAAAAGGAAGAACTGCAATGCTTAATTCATTTGGTGAGTTACCAGTAAAAATTCTGGCAGTATAAAAACCAAGTAATAATATGATTGCAATACCGGCAACATACATTACGGTTTTTTTTGATTTACCTACAGGCTCTAACTTCGCATCAATTTTGGACAAGTCAGTCTGGGGGAGATTGTGAGAAATTATGCAATAGGCTTTTACAGATTGAGATACGCCTTTGAGCTGGGGCTTACCTAAATATCTAGTCGTGAATTCCGGGTTTCTTTCCAAGGAAGCATTTACACGCCCAGAAATAGCAATACCCCCAGGTGCGGAAAACGGTTCAATCCGGCTAGCGATATTCACATCATCTCCCATCACATCACTTCCTTGAAAAACTACTTCACCATTATGAATGCCTATTCTCAGATTTAAATCATCTATTTCTTTAATAGCATTTTGAATGGCTATGGCGCAATTCACTGCTTCGAGATTTGTATTAAATGTTAGAAGAAGACCATCACCCATTTCTTTTAGCCAACTACCGTGGTGCTCTTCTACGATTGGCTTTAAGAGTTCACGTTGCTTTTCTAATAAGGATAGGGCAGCAGGTTCATTTTCTGCAGAGAGTTTGGTAAAACCAACAATATCGGTAAAGACTATGGCTGCTAGTTTACGAGTCTGATCAGGCATACTTTAAGACTGGACCTTTTGCAAAGCTTCCACAATCTGCCTTGGAATTGGATAATCTAGAAATACCTGTTTGTATGAATCTTCCATTCCATCAACTTGTTTCATTAATTGTGTATATGCAGTTTCTAAATAGGACTTATCTTCTAATAGTTCATACAAGCTAAAGTTTAAACCATAATCAATTTTATCCGCTTCTGCGATAAGCTTATGGATCTTCTGTAGATCATATTCTTTACCCAGGCGTTTATTAACCCGGTAAAAATTAGCTATTATATCTAACTTGTACTCATCTCCCAGCTCTTCTTTGATATCGAGCGAGCTGGTGTAATAGTCTGCCGCTTGATCATATTCACTTTTTAGTAAATAGACATCACCAATCATATTCAGGAATAAAACTATTTTTCGCTTGTACCCCTGTTCTTTACATATTGTCAGACCACGATTCAAATAGTCTAGCGCTTGATCATATTCACCTTTTTTGGAGTAATTATTAGCAATCCCTCCTAATGAATTAGCCATACCTTCCTTATTTCCAAGTTCTTCATTTATCTGCAGGGCTCGTTTTTGATATTCTATTGCTTGACCATATTCTCCTTTTGCAATGTGAATATGTCCAATGTTATTTAGGTTATTTCCTATGAAATACTTATCCCCAAGTTCTTCGCCTATTGTAATACCACGATTCAAATAGTCTATTGCTTGATCATATTCTCCCTTTACATTGTGAACAAGTCCAATATTTGTATATGAAGTTGCTATACCTTTGTTATCGTTAAGCTCTTCAGATATTGCAAGGGAACGGTTGAAATAGTCTAAAGCTTGATCAATATCACCTCTTTTAGCGTAGATAATGGCAATATTATTTAAAGTTACATCGTTCTTATTTCCCAGTTCTTCATCTATTATCAAGGCTCGTTGGTAAAAATCTAACGCTTCATCATCATCACCTCTTTCTTGATACAAATTTCCAATATTAATTAATGTTCTCCCTATTCTTGCAATATCCCCTAGTTCTTCTACGATTATTAAAACACGTTTGTAATAATCAAAAGCTTGATCATGTTCACCTCTATAGTGGTGAATAAGTCCAATACCAACTAATGCGTCCCCTATTGCATTATTATCTTCAAGATCTTCAGCCTGATCCAAAGCCCTGTTATAGATTCCCATTGCCTTATCATAGTCTCCCACATTATAGTAAGTCGCACCAAGCAAAATTTCAGCTTTTAAAAGACTATTATCAAACTCTATTGCTTTGTTTAGTAATCCTCTTGCTATTTCAATATCATCTGTATCTTCCCGCTTATCGTATCTATGTTTGGCTTCAAGATAATAGGCATAAGCTTTAGGATTTGAATCCGCAATCTGCTTTTCAGGGTCTTGCAGGATCTTGATCTCTAACGTTTCTAAAATATTATCCGAAAGACCATCTTTGATAGTTGCCAAATCCTTCCAGTCGGTTTGCCATCGCTTGGTATACACTACTTTTGATTCTTTTGTGTCAAAGATCTCCATAGACAATTGAAAAACAGAATCCATTTTCCAAAGCGTACCCTGAGCAACGTATCGAACGTATAATTTATTAGACAATTCGTCGTAGCCCATATTGGCATAATCAAGCTTTTCTATATCTTTCAACCCAGCCACTCTGATCAGTCCTGCACTGGTCACATCTGCGATTAAATCCGAACTAATCCCGTAAGCATAAAATTCGTCCGCTTCTGCACCTTTATTCTCAAAAGGTAAAATAGCAATGGATGGTGTTTCATCCTTATCTGCGTAACCAACACGTAAGAATAGGAAATTGACTAAAAATAAAAGACCAATAACAGAAGCAGCAATACCAATAGTATTTTTTACATTCCACTGAAATCCTTCAGGTTCCAGTTTGGCTGTGACTTGGGATAGATCTGTTTCAGGAAGATCATGGGACGTAATACAGTATACTTTTACTTCCTGTCCTACACCTTTCAGTTGAGGTTTACCAAGGTATTTTGTAGTGAATTCTGTTTCACGAACTAAGGCATCATTCACCTTATTGGAAATGGCAATTCCACCGGGAGCAGAAAATGGTTCAATTCGAGCTGCTATATTGACATCATCACCTATGATGTCATTCTCTTCTATTAAAATTTCACCCTGGTGTATACCTATTCTAAGATTAAGATTATCGTTCTCTTTAGATGTTGCTTGTAGTTGGATACAACAATTAACTGCATCAGTTACTGTGTCAAATGTTAAGATGAGACCATCACCCATCTCTTTAATCCAAGATCCATTAAATTGCGCCACAAGAGGCTGAAACAGATCACGTTGTGTTTTTAATAAAGAAGATGCTTGTGACTGATCTTCGGCTGTGAGTTTGGTAAAACCGACTATATCGGTAAAGACTATGGCTGCTAGTTTGCGGGTGGGCTCAGGCATAATTTATGACTGAACCTTTTGCCATTCTTCAATTACTTTCTTTTGCTCAGGATAATTTAAATACTTTACTTTTAATTCATCTTCTAATAATGCACTTTTATCAATAATGGTATTATAGGCGATTTCTAAATACTTTTTATCATCATATAACTTATATAATAAATAACTGTGTGTATTCTTTATGTGTTCCTTTTCTTTAATTAAATCTGAAACCAATTCTATATTGAATTCATGACCCAACATCTTTTTAAAATATTCAAATGCAATAATAGAATCATCTTTTAAAAATTCATATTTGAGATCATTCTGTAATTTTAATGATTTTTCCATCATGTTATATGCATTTTGAAAATCTTCTAAATCTGCATATAGCAATGAAGTTGTAAAATAACTCCATAAAAAATCATATGGTGGGCTTTCTAATTCTATTTTCAATTCTATAGATCGCAAACAACTTTCCAGACCGCTTTTATAATCACCTAAATCATTATATACTGAACCAATATTGTTCAAAACTGCAGCTTGTCCGTATTTATGATCTAATTCTTTATAAATATTTAAATTCTTTAACATATAATCTAAACTTTTTTGATAGTCAAACTTATTGGCATAAACAGCACCTATATTATTGTATAGCTGAGCTTCCCCTTTCTTGTCACCAATCTCTTTTTTAATCTTCAATGAACTTTCATAAAATATCAAAGCTGTATCTGAATGAAATTGATATGAGTTAATGATACCCATAGCATTCAAACAAGATGCGTATATTTTTTTATCATTTATTTTTTTTGATTTTTCTGATAATGGTTCAAAAATATCCATTGCTTTTTCGTACTCACCATAAAACAAATATGTATACCCTAGCATAAAATTTGCTCTACTAAAATTCTGATCAATATCGATAGCTTTTTGAATTAGCTCTCTTGCAACTACCGCATCTTCAAAACTTTGAGCATTACTGAATTGAAATTTTCCTTTCAGATAATATTCATATGCTTGTGGATTTATGTAATGTTTACTTTCACCAGATCCAAGGATCACCACATTAATTTTTGATAAAATATTGCGGGATAAATCTTCTTTAATTACCGCTAAATCTTTCCAGTCCTTTTGCCAGCGTTTATTAAAGATAATCTCTAGTGATTTAGTGTCAAATATCTCCATTGTTAGTTGAAATATAGAATCCATTTTCCATAATGTACCCTTGGCAACATATCTTACTAATAGGTTTTTAGATATTTCTATATTTTCAATATTCCTATAGTCTAATTTTTCGACATCACTTAAACTAGCAACACGGATAAGTCCAGCACCAGTCACATCTGTGATCAAATCAGAACTAATTCCATAAGCATAAAAGTCATCTTCTTTTGCGCCCTTATTCTCAAAAGGTAAAATGGCAATGGATGGTACTTCTTCTTCATCTGCATATCCAATTCGTAAGAATAGGAAATTGATTACAAATAAAAGACCAATAACAGAAGCAACCACGCCAATAGAATTTTTAACATTCCATTGAAAACCTTCTGGCTCTAACTTAGCTGCTACTTGTGAAAGATCTGTACCTGGAAGACCATGGGATATAATGCAGTAAACTTTTACTTCCTGACCAACTCCCTTTAGTTCTGGTTTACCCAGATATAAGGTGGAAAATCCAGGGTCCCTTTCCAGTGAAGCATTCACCCTATCTGATATGGCTATCCCTCCGGATGCAGAAAACGGTTCAATACGGCTGGCTATATTTACATCGTCTCCTACTACATCATTTCCTTGGAAAACCACTTCACCATTATGGATACCTATTCTAAGATTTAAATCATCTATATTTTTAACTGCATTTTGAATGGCTATGGCGCAGTTTACTGCTTCGAGATTTGTATTAAAGATTAAAAGAAGTCCGTCCCCCATTTCTTTTAGCCAGCTACCATGGTGTAATTCTACGATCGGTTTTAAGACTTCACGCTGTTTCTCTAATAAAGCCAATGCAGCTGGCTCATTTTCTGCAGAAAATTTGGTAAAACCGACAATATCGGTGAATACAATGGCGGCAAGTTTTCGAATCTGTTCAGGCATTTTCTAAGACAATGAATCAATCATAACTACATAAATTATTTCAGTAACATGATCTTTTGTGTTTCAATAAAAGTTTCGTTTGCAAATTTTACAAAATAAATTCCTGATGAATAATCAAAACCATTCCATAAATATTCATGTCGACCACTACTAATTTTTTTATTAATTAAAGTATTGATATAATTACCATTGACTCCATAGACTTCAAGCTTCACATGAGATTCTTTTGAGATTGTAAAGGATAAAGTTGTTTGGGAATTGAACGGATTCGGGTAATTAGGAAATAGACCGATTCTTTCAGGAATAGATGCAACTGGATCAATTTGGACAAAAGCGTTAGTTGAAATTTTTGCTCTAATATTTACATCACCATAATCTGAAATATAATCGGAGTAGGACACACCATCAGTGGAATAATAGGACCTGTTTGACCGTATTCCAGCTCTGTCAAAACAAACTGGATAGAGTTTATTGTGGTATTTTACAGCAACGAAAAAATCTTCTCCTTGGGCAATTGGTATTGAATCAAATAATACAGTGACCCAGTCATCTATTCCAGAATAACCTGTAATACTGTCTATTAATACGTCTGGTGAAGTACCGTCAAATGATTCATACACAGAAACCGTCCAATAAGAATCAGTATATCTTACACCAAAATCCACTTCAGTGAGAAATCCACCTTCTTCAGCAGTAAATAGTACACCACCCCATTTATCTGACATTTGTGAATTTCCAAATCCAAATGAAGATACACCTAATTCATCATATGCAATGCCATAACCGTATTGCGGTCTCATAATAATATCAGCAGTCATAACCGAATCTGGTTCACTGATGTTTGTTACAGAAATCCCAGTTACTGAACCATCGTTTCTTAAAGAAGAAGGGTAAGAAGAATTGTCAAAAGTAGCATTTGCTGATGAACCTGGGAAAGGGTCCCCATCATCACCTCGATTTATATCTTGATCTAGATCATCATTACCATCTGCTTCTTCAATATCGACCAGTTTATCAGTCTCATCATCATTGCAGGATCCGCCGCTAAAATAATCTGGACCGTATCGTCTATTTTCATTTACATGATACATTATAATACCAGGACCATGTAAATTATCATCAAATCCAACAGACTGTCGATTTTCTAATAAAAAGTATCGTGAAAAATGATAATCATCTTCCCAGATTTTCAGAGTGAAAGGGCTTGTTTCCACCTGTGGAATTTCCATATTACTCTCATGACTTGTAACCACTGTTGGATTAATCCATCCTAACTGTATTTTACACCAAGCTGACATATGTGCTGGTCTATCACCTGCCCAACCCATCCAGCCACCACTGGCCATTAAACACCATTCACCTACTCCTTCAGAATTTCCATTATTTGAATCACGGTCATACAGGTCTGGTAAACCTAAAATATGACCAAATTCATGAGCATAAACTCCCATTGGCCTGATAATATCAGTATAACAATCACCGCCACCTGCAAGTTCAGGGTTAACAGCATAGCTACTTACAATGATATTCGATCCATTGGCTCCAATATCATTGGTTTGATATTCATAAGCACCTAATGAACTCATATGAGGCCAAAGATTATTATTCCCTGGCCCCCACTCAGCGCCGCATCCTGAATAAACTATCAGAATGCCGTCAACATACCCATCGTCATCTCCTGAATTTGGAATATTATCGGGGCCATCATTATCATATTGCGCATAATCAAAATCTGGATCTGCTAATGCAGCTATTTCTGCAACGTATTGTTTTGTGTTTTCTACCGCCTGAGACATGGTAAGAGTAGACTGATACCATCCGCCGCTTGTGCCATCAACTAGAAAATTTCCGTAGGATATTTCAAGATAATAATCCTTCATAGATCCAGTTGGATTCTCTCCAAATAATAACTGATCATAATCAGATGCATTAAAGTAAGTTGCCGATACATCTGCATATTTTCCTAGTAGAACTGGTACCAGAAATTCTAACTGTGTGTCTCGGTTTGAGTTATTTATATAATTAGATATTTTTTTTACCCATCCCGGATCACCGTACTCTTTGCCAATATTCTGTTGTTCCATTTTTTCCCAGAATCCATCAGGAAATTTTCCATTTTTCGGAGGATTAATCCCAAAAATTATATTTAGTAAAAATAATAATGAAATAAGAATTTTATTCATAATGATTAACTCTTTTTATAATTGGATTTATAATAATGTTTGATTCTGAGTATAATTAAAAAAGGCTTGAAAAATTCCAAGCCTTTTACTAATAATTTTAATTTTTTTTTCACCAAAATAATCTACTTTTATACTTCTGCTTCCGGTTTCCCTTTTTCTGTAAAAGCTGAATATCCTAGTAAAATTACCATAAGAGCTAAAACCCATAGTGTCGCGTGGTGGTACTGCGAACTAGAGTATGTAATTAATTCCACAAAACGACCAATCAAAAGTGAAATCCGTCCCATCACAGCAAATCCAAAAGATGCACCAAAAGAAATCATTAAGAAATAAATACCGACACGAGTTACTTTTCCAAAATTTCCCGTATGTTCTTTTGAGAAAAAGAAATATAATAGACCAGTAACCACACCTACCAATATAATCAGGTTATTAAAATGAGATGCTTCTAGCAGACTGAATAATGGGAGTTCAGAATTAGCTAGTGGTATAATAGTTCCTTTTACCTGACCCAAAACATTTGAATTTAAATATCCATATGCACGTAATCCTGCTGCCATCCCAACGGTGTATGCTATGCCCCATCTTGCAAACCAGCTAAATCTTTGGATTAAGCTTAATAGCATCATAATTCCAAGAGCAAAGGGAATTAAATAGCTAAAATGTAAATCATGCCCTTTATCAATACCTCCTTCTGGAAAGATGGAAGAAGCAATCAATCCTAGAATATCATATATCCCGTACCAGAACCCATCAGAATAGTGTGTAGCGGGCCAGAGTCTACCGAAAAGATTCGGTTGAATTTGTGTCCAGAAAAACATCGACATCCAATAGCCCGCAGAAATACCCACAAAAATATGTTCTGCAGTTTTATAAAATGGATTATCCTTATACAGGAATGAGAAGATCGCTAAAGTCAGAAATACTGCGATCCACGCGCCAAATATTTCACCCATCATCATTCAACACCTTAATATTTCCTTGATCGTTTCCGTTCTATGAAATAACCAATATTTCCAAGAACGATAAAAATAACAATGACCAGATGTGCAATAGATTGTGCATCCATGCCACTGGTACCAATTCCAGGAACGCCAATTAACGCTTCATATTCAGCTGCACCTGGCATCCCAGCTAAAATACCTTGTACCTGACCTGCAGAAACATAAGGCATCACTTCATTGACCTGAATTGATGTTGTTCCAGAACTCATTGGTACATCCGTAGGATCAACAGCATATTGCACCCACTCAATGGTTCCGGGATATCCAGCAGAAGCTGAAAAAAGAAAATCAAAGTCTTCGAATCGGTTGATACCTTCCATCATTGGGATTTCAGTTACCTTGGTTCCTCTAGCATCGATAGTATATAATTTTCTTAAGTCACTAACAATGCCTTTCACAACTGCTTCATTCCCAGGTCGGAAACCCAATAAAACGTAATCTTCACCATAAGTTAACCCGAATTCTTTTCCTCCTACTTCATCCAAAGCTTCTTCTGCCAGAAATTGTCCATCAGGCCATAAGCAGGTAACATATACTTTGTGGCCGTTTCTAAACAAATGGCGCAAAACTGCTAATGTCATTGGATGAATTTCAGGTTTGGTACTAGGCCCGTATTCACAAGAAAGTAAAACCTTAGAACCTATAGGAAGTTTATCCATAGCATCATACGCTTGTTGCGTAGTTGCAGTTGCCCGGATTGGTAGTCCAAGAGGAAAGAACAAGGGGAGTAACACTACTAAGGCTATTATTACAAAAATCCATCTCCGATCTACTTTCCCAAGTTTTAATATTAAATCAACTAGTAGATTCATAATTACTCTCCGATATAGGACTTTTCAATCCCAAGTATATAACGAATTGATGTTGCAAAAATACCAAGTCCAATCCCAATCATAATCGATCTAGCACCGGCTACGTTTGGGTATTTATAGATCCATTCTTGTAGATATGGAAGATAAAAGAGACCTGGTTGATCCACAGGCCATCCCATACTCATTCCACTGAACGTAACAATTGCTAAACCACCCAATATAAAAGCAAAAGTTAATTGCTTATTTTTATAAATGGTATTGACTGCTATACCTAGAATGAGAACCAACAAATACATGATAAACCAACTGGAAATATTACTACCTAATGGAACGCGACCGATCATGATAATAATACCTGAAACAAGTAGTAGTGTAGCTTCAAAATTTCTTATTCTAAAGGCTCGATAGGAAGCTGATGCAACGAAAAATGCCAAAAGTGCAAACATAGTTGCCTGCATGGGTGCAAACATATATGTAAAGATCCATTTGAAAAGTGTACCTTTTGCAGTAACATGAATACCCCAAGCCACCTCTGGATTCCCTTTGTAAAAGAAGCCTGCTATTACAGCAAATAAGAACCCACCAATTGCAAATATGGAATACTGCCAACCTTTTTGTTTCCTTAAAACTTTTTGAAGCTGCAGCTTCAGTAGATTAAATCCACCTAGAAAGATTGCAAAACTGGCCAAAATATCATACCATTGCGTAGCATCGTCATCTACAAATGTTTTTATACGGGGCTCATCAATAAACCAACCAAACAATGTAAGAGAACCTATGACAGCTACTATTAGGATTGGAATTTGTCTTTTCCAGATCATATTTTTTCCTTTATTTCACCGTCAATAAGTCAATTATACTGAAGTTGAGAAAGCCTAAGTCATTGAAAAGTCTCAAAACAACCCCTAAAAGAATTAGCCCAATAATGAAAACTTTAATCATGTCCTGACCTTTTACTCCACCAATCAACTCTGGCCTTCCGGATAAATAAGCACTGGCTGCAAAAAATTCTTCACCGATCAGAGTATAATCACAGGCAGTTACAAAGAAGGGTATTTGAGCTTGAGATGCTGTACCAGCTATTTGAATTGCCCCAATGGAGTTTCCGGTTTCTGCCAGTATGAGAGATTCAGCATAGAATTTTCCCATATATAGACATGCAGCAGGTTTTTCCCGCACCATAATTCCATTTACGCCTGCGGCATAAGCAAATTGCTCATCGGTTAAATAGTGAACCATGTCATCATGAAACATATCTGGTCGTCCTTCAATTAGATAGGACTCTTTACACGCTTCTCTTGCTGCTTTCATTACAATCGCCCTTGAAACAGGTACATTAAGCGTCGTCTCATAACGAGCTGTCATTTTTGATACATGACCTAAAACAATTACACCGGCTACTGTTTCTACCTGATCCATATCCATAATACCAGGGACATATAGCACAGGTTTTCCCATTTCTGTAGAACGACCAACTGCTTCTTCTACTGCTTTTAACCCTGGAATAGTCCTTAAAAAGATATCTTCCCCACGACGTGCCTTTCTTGTGAAAAATATAAGAGTACCTGAAAATAACATTATAGCCAAAAACATCACAATTCGACCAGTTATAAAATAAGGATGTCCTATTAACCAATATATTAAGAATGCTAAGGATAGTCCGCCAGCGGCAGTCATAAAATCGCGATCATTCATGTAATTTTGTATTTTCAATATTTACCTGATTTTCCATACTCTCAATCATTTGCAATAAAAATTCAATATTAGCAGCTTCTTCAAAAACTTGGACAGAGCGATAATAATTCTCTGATTGAATAAACGCATTAATTACTGGGCCAAAAAATACTAAAGCATGAGATCCCAAAAGTGATAGTGGCTTTGTCATCTCCAAGAAGAATACTGCAGGAGTGACTAAACCTGAATCATGTATTTTTCTTGCGATTCTTTCTAAAAATAATTTATCCTGTTTATCGATTGGAATTAAATCATCTTCAGTAGATTCTACTGATAGGATCGTTTCGTTTAAACTTTTATCTAACACTTCAACCCAAGTTACTGAACAGATTAATCCACTTCAACCATTTCAAGGTTTGCTCGTGGTATAATAATAGTTTCATTCTCAATTTCAACTTCAGCGACACGAACCATTGTTTCCGATTCCATTTTTTGGAGTTCTGTTGGTAACCCTTTTACTATACCCATTTGACCAAAGTATGGAGCGCGAATTACACGAACCAAGCTCCCTTCACCAATGCCTTTTTCTTCTGAAGCTTTATTGGAAATATCCGAAATTTCATCATCTGTTAAGGGAATTACAATCTCCGGACGAATTACTCCCGCACGGATCTGTGTTGCACCGTTAATGGAAACAAATTTACCATCATGGTTTTTTATTAAATCAAATGTGCGATTGTTCATTTTAATGTTTCCGTAACCTTCTGTAACAACTAATGATGTAACTAAATCTTCCGATCCGGTTATGGCAACACCGAGTGTATAACCTAGTATATTTTCAAGGTCATAATAATTAAAGCCACCAACGACTACCCCTGCAACACCCAGAGAAATTGCTTTTTTATATGATTCCAGACTTATAAAAGACCCTCCCGCAATTATTTTACCTTCGTGTGACTCGTTTAAAAGGTTTTCCGTCAATTCCTGATTTCTCTCTGAAACAAGTACTACCATTTCACCGCGAGATTCACCACCAATCCCGAAAATACCCTGAATAAATGCAGCATCTGATTCAACAATTACACCTTCACCAGGCATTATATTTTTCACCCTTCCTGAAATATAAGCATCTACTTCAACAGGTATAGGAGCTTCTCTTAGAACAACTTGACCTGTAACATCAGAAATGGATTCAATTGTCCCGTTGATTGGTGATTTAACATCTGTTTTGAAAAATCCAAATATTCCTTCAGTTTGAGCAATCATTTGCCCCTTTGTTATTTTATCTCCTTCATTGATCAACATCATATCTGGCACATCAGCTGGGCCAACATTTAGAAGATTTGCTATCTTTACCATTTGAACATTTCCAGGCAGATCCGTTTTAGCAACAATGTCATTAGGTGATAAAGAATCACCAACAGATTTTAGAACATCACCCTTAATCGGAAGACGTCTATTTTTTTCAACTTTTGAATAATGTAATACTTTAAGTCCTGGTGTATATGAATGAGCCATATTAGGATATAGTATGTAAATTAATCAGGGTATTCATTTATTGACTCTGACCAGGATTTTAATTTTTCTAATCTGATTTCTGAATTATTTGGAATATGTATTGGTCGATCCCTCCCGTCAAGAATTATGCCAACTACACCACCAAAAACTGTTGTTGAAACTGTTTCACCCGGCCCTGCTCCAACATCAATTTTCTTTTCTGGTTCAAAAATAGCTTTTATCGGTTCATATTCAACTTTGATCCTAAATAATTCACCACTCCTGAGTTCTTTATTTACCTTCTGACCATTTGATAATTCAAATTGAGCAGCTAAAATTACATCGTCATCTTTTGCTTTACCTACAGGTGCAATACATGTTCCAAGTCGTATTAAACAATCTTTATGAAAAACTTCTAAAGAAGCTTTTCTAGCTTCTTCTGCAAGCTCTTCTTTTTCAATATTTGCTAATACGCCCAGCTGCGGCATCATAAATATTGAATCAACTGCCAGTTGTGTAATTCCTTCAGGCATGAAGGAATCAATTAACATTTTCGCGGACTGTTCCCTTCTTGGAGCATGGCTTAATACACCACCGGAACCAACCAAAAGATCTAAATCCATCATATTTACTAGAGATTCACCAGAAGACGACTGTTCGAACGCGTCTGAAATCGTTCGCTCTTTCTGGATACCTTTTAGTCCTACAGCAAATTCTTTATGCTGCTTAAATGATAAACGTAACGCTTCCCGAGCAATAGCTTGTTCAATAAATAATTCTTCCAATGATTGTGGCACCGTCGTAGGTCGAATCATTTTATTACCAATTCGATTTGTTAATTCTTTACGATCTATATCAAATGGAACCCATCTCAATACATTGTCCAAACCCGATTCAGCTAAAACATTACAAATTGAATAACTCATCCCAAGGTTCGCACTGACAGTTCGGTTAAATTTACCTTGAAACACAGAAAATATATCAGTAGTTGCTCCACCAATATCTACTCCAACTACTGATATATTTTCTTCTTCAGCGATCATTTCAATAAGAGACCCAACGGCGCCTGGTGTCGGCATAATGGGAGCATCTGTCCATGACATTAATTTTTTATATCCTGGGGCCTGCTGCATAACATGCTCCATAAAAAGATCATGGATTTTATCACGTGAAGGTTCTAGGTTTTCTTTTTCAAGGACAGGTCTAATATTATCCACGATATCTAGATCTGTCATTTCACCTAGTGTTTCAGTTATTTGGTTTTGTGCTTTATTATTACCGGCATAAATAACTGGCAACTTATAATTTTGTCCCAATCTAGGTTGCGGATTCGCTGCATTTAATATTTCTGCTAATTCAACAACATGTGAAACGGTTCCACCATCTATCCCTCCGGATAATAAAATCATATCTGGGCGTAAATCACGTATCCTTTTGATTTTTTCATGTGCTAAGCGTCCATCATTGGATGCCATCACATCCATGACAATAGATCCGGCACCTAAAGCTGCACGCTCTGCACTTTCTCCAGACATAGATTTTACAACCCCAGCTACCATCATTTGTAAACCACCTCCAGCAGAACTGGTTGATATGTAAATATCGACTCCTTCATCTTTCTTCATTGGGGATATAATTGAATCTCCATCCAAGATTTTATGATTGGCCAATTCTTCAACTTCCATTACAGCATTTAAAACACCTCTCGTAACATCTTCGAAAGGTGCTTCTACTGTGGTTGGAGCTTCTCCCCTGTGTGTCAATCAATATTCACCATCAATTTTCTGTATAAGGATGGCTTTGGTTGTGGTTGAGCCACAATCCGTAGCTAATATTGATTTTAATTCCATTGGGATTTATTTAAGAGATTATATATGTATCAAAAAATGGACGTAAAGATAGGTAGCCGGAGCAGCGAAGATCAAGGAGTCAAACCGATCTAAAACTCCACCATGGCCCTGCAACAATGTACCACTATCTTTTACGTTAGCATCTCTCTTTAAAAGTGACTCTGCAAAATCCCCCATTTGTCCAAAGACACCACAAATAACACCAAATATCATTGCATCCTTTAGGGAAAAATAATCCCCCAACCAATTCTGATTGTGAAAAAGGTAGAATACGACTAATGAAGCAATAAGCCCTGAAAAAGAACCAACCCAAGATTTATTCGGGCTGACTCTTGGAAAAATCTTAGTTTTTCCAAATTTTGTACCGAAAATAAAAGCTGCAGAATCACAGGCCCAAATAGATAAAACCATAGCCAAGGTCAATTGGGTTCCCATCAAAAAATCGAATTGTCTAAGATCAATAGCTGTGCCTAATAGAACTGGGACAAATAAAACTCCTGCTAAGGTGGCTGATATATTTAGCGCTGAATTATCTTTGTTTGAAAACAATTCCCATACAATTGTCATTAAGATAATTAAAATCATTACTCCTAAAACATTGTGAGGAGAAACATCAGGTTGAACGTAATAAAAATCTGCAATGAACACAGCAGCACACATACCCATCCAACGAAGAGGTTTTACTCCCTTTTTTTCTAATATGGAGTAAAACTCTCCCAGTGCAAATGCAATACAAATTAAAATGAATACACTGTAATAAAGATCCCCTTTCCAAATAAGGAATAGCCACCCGGGGATTCCTAATACATTAACAAGATTTCTTCCTTTCATTATACCCATAACTATATTTCTTCGTTATACTAATACATTAATTAAGTCGGATTCTACTTTAACATTTATTGGCGTGCTTCCTATCATTTCCCCATCAATATTTAAAATATTATCTTCTTGGGGTATAATGGAGAATTCTTTTACTTGGCGATATTCTACCAGGGGGTCCCCAACATGCGCACCACTAAACAATTTAGGAAATAACGTTAATAATTTTATTCGTCCTGCTTTCCTAGCTATAATAAGATCAATCAATCCATCATTCAATTGTGCCAATGGAGCCATTTTCATACCCTTACCTGTATGAATCGTATTACATCCCAATATAAATCCAAAATCTCCCACTACTGTATTCCCCTCTATGATTAATTTCGCTAATCTTTGTTTTCCTTTTAGAACTTCAATGATAGATGCAACATTATATCGCTGTTGACCCATCCAACGCATCTTTTCTGCTAATAAATTTATATCAGTAGGCATTCCCCAGCCTACTATGTTAAAGCCGTAAATAATTTTGCCTGCTGCATCTACCTTTGCAATATCAATTGGACGTATTCGACCCGTTAATATTCGCTTTGCAGCATTTTCAGGTTCAAGACAATTAAGATCATGCATAAAAGAGTTTCCTGTACCTCCAGTTACTAAACCAATAGGAAGTTGTCGTTCATCAGACCGTTTCAACATTCCGTTAATAACTTCATGCATAGTACCATCTCCACCTATAGCACAAAAGCCTTCATAACCATTATAGTCTACTTCAAGAGCATAATCACGTGCATGCCCAGCATATTCTGTCTCCAAAATAGTTAACTCTGCCCCATCTGCTTCAAAAAGTGGTTTTACTCGATCAAGTATTCCAATGCCTTTTTTTAATCCGCCATGCGGATTAACAACCATGTAATATTTCTTCATTTTGGTTTCTCTCGGTGATGCATGTATTCACCATCACCCCACTCCATGACTTCTATTTTTACTTTTGTGGTTCCCTGCCTAATGAAATCTAACTTTTTTGCAGCTCCATAGGAACAATCTAATATACGCCCTTTAATATAAGGTCCACGATCATTTATACGTAAAATTAAGGATCTATTATTTTCAAGATTTGTCACACGGCAAACTGTGCCAAGTGGCAAAGTTTTATGGGCAGCTGTGACACCGTACATGTCATAGACTTCACCATTTGCAGTTAGTTTACCATGAAAATCTTCCGCATAAAAAGAACTTACTCCTGTCATTACTTTTCTATGCTTTACATTTTTTTTTGATTTTACAGTTTTAGATAAAGCGACAGACTTTGACTTTTTAGAAGTTTTAGTATTCTTTGATCCAGTTGCATACCTTGGGGAGCTGTAGCAACCTTTTAAAATGATTAATATGAGAATTAGAATATTAAGACGCATTGATCTGTCGAATTGCTTCGTAAAGGACAATCCCAACACTTGTAGCCAGATTTAAACTTCTAATATTTTTGTTTTCCATAGGAATCGTACAAGCATTGCTCCAATGTCGTTTTAAAAAAGATTCATCAATTCCTGATGTCTCACTGCCAAAAACTAAATAATCTCCTCGCTGAAATTGTTGCGATGTGTACGGTTTAGATGATTTAGTCGTTAGTAGATGATAGTTTTCGTTCTTAACCATGTTTTTACAATACGATTTTAGATCAGGGAAATATTCCCAGTCAATATAATCCCAATAATCTAAACCCGCCCTTTTTAAAGTTTTATTAGATAATTCAAACCCAAGCCTTCCAACAATATGTAGCCTTGTATTTGTTGCCCCGCATAAACGTCCTGTGGATCCAGTGTTTGGTGGTATTTGAGGTTCTAATAAAACAATTGTCAGCATTATATTTTTGAATTGATTTTTGGTATACAGTATGGATCCAAAACAAGAGAAGTTGCCATACCAAAAAGACAAGCACCAGCTTCTTTTAACTTATACACATGATCAAATTTTGAGATACCACCTGTAGCGATTATTGGAAATTTAAAATCTGAAAATAATTTAACCATTTCAAGAGTACGGTCAAAAAGTGCCGGACCTGAGAAACCCCCAGCAGGCATAGAAAAGTTATCAGGATTAACACCTACTTGGTATGGTTTTTTTGATTGTGTATTCCCAGCATTAATCATGGTACTGTTAACAGAGTCACAAATATCACCAATTGCCCTTAACTGACTGTCTGATAAATCAGGTGATATTTTCACAGAAATTGGAGAAGAAGATAAAGATCGTGCTTCATTTAAGACCGCTTCCAGCTTATTTGGTTCTTCTGCAATTGTCAGGCCATTCTCTGTATTTGGACAACTTATATTTAATTCATAAAAATAATTTTGCTTTGGGTCATTTAATACTGAATCGAATGTTTTGATACATTTGATATATTCAGCTAAAGAATCCCCTCCAATGCTTATACCAATTGGCCGATTAAAATTCCAAAGATCTGATTTAGTAAGTACATTTTTCAATGTTTCAATTCCATCACCTGGCAACCCCATAGTATTTAAAATACCTTTTTCACCGGCAATAGACGCATCTTGGAGTCTTGGCCTTGGGTTTCCTTGTCTTGGCTCTGCCATAATAGTTTTTAGCATGATCCCACCAAGTCCCATTTTTAACCATATCCTTAATATGACAGGATCGGATTTAAAAGATGCAGCTATTAAAGGTGACGGAAATATAAGATCAAATATTTTAACAGATTTTTCAGATGGAATCTTAAAATCATAAATAAGTTTACTGAAAATTTCAAAGCCTGCTAATTGTGAATCACCAAAATTGACGGCTGGTTCAAGATCCTTTGATCTAAAAGATATTGCTTGAAAAAAATAGAGTATTTTGGTGACAATACTTCTAGTAGCTCGATATATAAAGGAAAAAACTCCAGCTCTCAATTTTCTTCCTGAATAATAGCTGTAGAGTCAGATTCAGTTTCAATTATGCTCATTGCTAACTGCAAGTTTTGCATTCTTTTTTCGGCTTGGATTGATTGGTCTGATCTGGGATGATTCTCTTGAATCCAGCTGTAATATTTTATGGCACTATCGATTTTTGCTGAGTGATCATAGTGATAGCTAATAGTATAGGCTGCCGAAACTGCCAGATCGCTTTTCTTATCAATTCTAATTAATTCCTTAAAAAGCTGTACCGCATTATCTGGATTATCAGTTATTTGAGATTCTGCTTTCTCAAAAAGCTTTTCCTGCTCTTTTACTTCTATTTCTAGGCTACCAGACAAATATGCGGCATATTCTGAATTTGGATAGGTCTTTAATATAATTTCTTTTGCGTCTATTGCCTTGAGCGTATCACCCATATTCTCATATATAAAAACCATAGTGAACATGGATTTTACTCGATAAGGTGATTCAGGAAAGTTTGAAATGATTTTAGTCAGAAACTGGATTCCCTGTTCATACCGATTAAAACTAAATGCTTCTAAATCAGCTAATTGGTAATAAAGTTCTGCTACTGTACGGTCTGGAAAATCTGTAGATACACCTGCGATTAAAGAATCATTTTCTGGCTCAAGTAAAATCGTATCATGGCTTTCTATTTTTGAATGAATATCAAGATCTGTTAGTGCTTTCTGATACATATCAATGGCCTTACTTCTACTTTTTGCTAATGGCGCAAAAAGTGACCTACTCGATTCTTTACTTACAAGATCAAAGTATTCCTTTGCTTTATTTAAATCCCATTTTTTTGATGTATAAATCTGACCCAACATATAATATGCTTCAGCAGATACAGTTGTACGTTGGTAATCGTTAACAATAGACTGCAATCTGGTTTCAATTTCTGCAGCCTCACCTTGAGCTCGATATAACTGAACTAATTCTAATTCTAAATTACCTGCTATATTTTTGAACTTATCATCTGTTAGCATTCCTTTTATTTTTCTTGATGCTGACCGATAATTTTTTTGATTTCTAAGTATTTTTAAAATTTGAAGATGTGCGTTTTCAATTTTCTCTTTTGATAAGGAGTGAGCAATTACATTCTCATAGCTTTTTTTTGCAATGTCAAATTTTTCTCTATTGAATGCCATTTCCGCTAAACGAACGTAGATAACGCCTTTCTGATCTCTATTTTTAGCTAATTTAGCACCTTCTTGCAAATGCATCATGGCTCGTTCAGAGTCTTTTAATTCCTGAAATATTTCAGCAAGATATAGATGGCATTGTGATATAATCTGTTCTGATTTTGAAGATTCTAGTAAATTTGTTAATTCATTAATTCCGGTTTGAGAATTACCCTTTTTCCATTTACATAATGCTCGCCAATATTGTGCTTCTCCTATTTGTTTTTCATTCCCATCATCTGTAACTATTTTCAAATCAGAAATAGCAAGGTCATAATCTTTACGATAAAATTGTGCTTTTGCCTTTAGCAGGATAACTTCTGTCCTAAATCTTGTTTCTGGATAATCCAGTAAAACCTTTTCACATTTTTCAATAGTTTTACCGTATTTATCCATAGCTGTTATCGGTATGGACTCACCTTCTTTCTGAAGACGTATTTTTTCAGCTTCTTCAAAATATTGTTGTGCGTTGTAAAATGTATTGAAGTATGCACACCCACCAAAACCAAATAAAACAACCGCAAATAAGACTGTTTTTGAAAAAAATATGGAATTCATTTGACTCTAAATTTACTTATTTGATTTCAGGGTTAGATAAAAATAATTTGAGTGGTATGCATTTCTTTCTCCAATTACTACTTGTAAGCATTTTTTCAATGAGTTTCAACTCTGCTCAGCAAAACAGAGATATTCAAGAATTTGGATTTCTTGATATAAAAACTGATAGTATGAACGTTCCTTTTTTTGTAGATGGCTATTTTGTCGGTTCACATCCATTAAAAGGGCCAGTGCCAGTTTTACCGGGATTTCATGAAGTGAGTTACATTCCACCGGATATTCAAAATGATAAAGTAAAAGAAAATTTACATGAGGGTATAAAGCGTGTGTATGTTGCCCAAAATGACACATTAGAAGTATTTCTATTTTATGATCATTATCTTGCACAAATTGAGACACTTGAAAAGGAGTTGAAAATCCAAAATTATGTTGGTGTATTACTTGTGGGTGTCTTGTTATTTGTTATGCTTTCAATTTTCTAAATATCATATGCATATGCGTACTCATATAGCCGTAATTTTGTAATATGCAAAAACATCATACTTTTGATAGTGGTCTTAAATATAGGCCTGACTACAAGTGGCCTGAAGAAGGTACAGAAAGGGATTGTCCTAAGTGTAGTCAAAATTTAGAGTTGGTAGCAAACCTTGATACCTATTATGGTAAACCGTGGTGGTGTCCGCCGTGTCAATGGCAGTTCTCTGAAGAAGATTTAGATGGTACAGAATATTCTGTTGATGAAGAAGAATAATCTATGATTGAGGTATAGAAGGTATCTGGTCACGAATATCATCGATAACCCATTCTACTACCTTCACATCATCTAAATAGCCATAATCTGGAATAACATCCGGTATCTCGTCGTATTCATCTACAAAATATGTCATTGCAAATAGGATTTTTTTAATAACGCTCTCAGGCAATTCAGAATGTAATTCTAATATACCCATTAACATGGAAATCTCATCAATTAAAGCAACTTCCACTGAATTAAGATTACCGCCATCCAACATGCCTGATATTTTCTGGCCTAGAACTGTTGTGATTTTGCGAGAATGTACGGGATCTATTTTTTCAATTAATTTAAGATAATGTGCTTTATCTTTTTCAGTTAATTCAAATAACTTTGGATCGGACATGCAGGAAACTTCTAACAGTTTAATCGGAAATACAATGGCAATTGAATCGGTAATGAGATCTCGTCTAGAATCTATTATCGATTTAAATCACTTTAATGTTAAAGATTTCACAGGAAGGCATTTGAATCACAAACTACATGAAGGTGGCTTTCATTTAGAAGCCGTTATTGTATCAGATGATTTTGAAGGTCAAACATTGATCCAGCGTCATCGAAAGGTATATGAAGCAATGGGAGCATTGATGAAACATGAAATTCACGCCTTAAGTATGAAAACATACACAAAGATGGAATGGGAGAATCTCTAATGGGATGGTTTAGTAAAAAAAGTAAAGATTCTAATATAAACAAGCCTGAAAATATGTCACCTCTGGAAGCAGTAACTCATCTTTGTGCTGCAATTCAATTAGCTGATAAACAGACAGATTTTGAAGAACGTGAAGCCTGGGTGCATACTATAGAAGAATTATTCCCGGAGTTTTCTGAAGACCGTGCTGATCGATTTCTTCAAGAAGCTTATATTATAATGAACAGAAAGCCTGAATCAGATATGACTCATTATATTGATTCCATTCTTCATCGTATAAAAACATTATTATCTTTTGAACAAATCAATCTATTAGAACCCAAAATAAAAGATTTAATTGAAGCAGATGGAATTGTAATGACTTCTGAAATGGAAATAGCAAAACAGGTAGAATCTGTATTGGGAATTACAATTTCTATCAATGAAAACTTATAGTCCAAATTATCTCAATAAGATCATTTTTCGTGATTGAGAAAAATTCTTTGAACTTATTCTAATAAAATATACTCCAGAAGGGACCATTTTTCCCTTCTCATCTACACTGTTCCACTCATAATGATAAATGCCTGATGGTTTTAATTGACGCTCCAGCAGCTTGATCATCCGACCTTTTAGATCCCAAACAGATAATTCTATATATTCCGTCACATTTAGTTCGTATTCGATTTTTGTTTTTGGGTTGAAGGGATTAGGATAATTTTGTTTAAGTAAAAAACTTTGCGGAGAATTCACAGAAATAGTTTTCATCTGTGGTTCATGCTCTAGAACAAATAGCCCTGATTGTAAATCTGATGCAATAATTTTCCCTGATTCAAAATAAGGATATACAGACCAGCATCCATTCATACCATATTCCTGTGGTAAATAAGTATCAAAATATGCAATCTCTTCAGGATTTGTAGGATCCGTTAGATTAACAATACGAACACCTTCTGTGTAATGTCCAACATATAGAATATTATCTTTTATATAACAATTATGTACAACTGCATCCTGATCCACGATGTACTCTGATACCATATTAATATTTTCAAAGTCCTGAATATCAAATATTCTTATCCAGTTTCCATTACCTATTTCATCACCAACCAAAAGATAGTTTCCATCTTCCGTTGTCCAACAATTATGTGCACCTGAGCCTTCGTAATTAAAATTAGCTAATAATTGAATGTTTGCAGGGTTTGAAACATCTAAAATATCCACACCATCTCCGTATATAGCAGCAGAATACGCTAAACCATCTTTTACATAAATATCATGATAATAGTAAGTAGAATAATGGCCTGCCCATAGTGGATCTTCTGGTACAGAAATATCATATATCTCTACACCCCCAGCATCATGACCTACAACATAAAGATAGTTACCATCAATATAACAATTATGTGCTCCTCCGTCTTCAACAGAATTACCAAAATGGATAGTGCTTACTTGATCTGGATTTGTAGGATCAGAAAGATCAATTATCTGGGCAGGTTCTCTTTCTTTTATCAAAATTGCATAATGTTCATATACCTTTACATCTTTTGCATCGTTACCAGTAGACAATGAAGGTACAAATCCAACTTCCATTGGTTCATTAGTAATATCAATAATGCTTAAACCTTCTCCCCGTGCACAAACTAGTGCATATTCAGTACCAGTATTTGCATCTGTATAACCCCAGATATCTCCATAATCTTCTCTTTGATTCCAGGTGCCAATTAGGTTCATATTATGAGAAATAGGATGGGGTTTTCCCCAGACTATATTACTTGAATATTTAGCTGTATTATTGTAATCAATACCCTTGAGTTGATAAAATAATTTTACATCATTTGGAATATTTGAATGAACATATTCGCGAGAATTAGCATCTATAATGGTTAATAAACTGTCTGGTTGTTCTGTATCTCCAAAATACAATTTGAAATGGTCTATGTCACCCTCTTCAAATTCCCATGTAAGGAACAATTCTTCATCATCTGGTAAAGTTTGAAAATTAGTAATATATCCCAGTCTGATCCGCAATATTGCTGGATCTGTTTCAAAAAAGGTATAATTTGTACGGAGGCGTGGCCACCATCCATATATTACATCCGCAGTCGTGCCATTATTATCATTATTATATGTTTCACCAGTACCATCATAATCACTCTCCATAATTAAAAGATACTCTCTCTTGCCACTATTTGAATCATCAGGATCCCATAAAAGATTGGGCTCTGATTCGCCCGTACCATCATCAAATTCAACAAAGCAGATATTCAAACGCCGATGATTACTCGGGTTTGAAATATCCCATGCTGAGCCTCTAAACTCACCTACGCCAGAAGCTTGATAGCTTAAATCCCTGCGAAAGGTTTGACAAAGTGTTATCTCTTCACTGTCAAATCGAATTTCAACATCTATCGCATCTTCTGCAGATATAGTAGATCCTAAGAACTCTTCTCCATATCCAATGTAACCGTTGAATGTAGCTCCGCCCCAGTCCACTCCAGACAGCCACCGAGGATTATTTTCCCATTCCCAATAAAGATCTGGATCTGATTCACGATTATCATTGATATTGAAATTCTCACCCAAAATACGGTCTGGCATAGAATATGAATTATTAATTATCAAACAAAATATGATAATTATAGTTTTGAAAATATTTTTCGTATTAGAAATCAATTAGTATTAATATTTTTAGAAATTAAAATTCTCGGACAAAAATAATCTTGCCACTTTCATCATAGTATTTCCATTTACCAATTCTTTCACGATATTTAAATTCTCCTTCTTCTTTTTTAATACCGTTCGGATACCAGTAAGTCCAGTATCCATCACGATAACCTATTCGATAAGGACCTTCTGCTTCCTTTATACCTTCTTTAATAATTTTTTGGACAGGCTCGTAATAATATGTCCATACACCATCTCTTCGACCATTTTTATAATTCCCTTCGCATTCCTTTCCTATTGATTTACCATCCCTTTCAAAATATTTGATTGCAACGCCATTGTAAGGTTTCTCAGTACCAAAAAATTTAAATAACTTTGGTTGGTACATTCGACTACCCCTAATAATTAATTTTTTTTCGTCAATTACACTCAACCCGGCACCACAACCGATATGAGAAAAAAAAACTAGTAGTAAGAGATCATTCTTATTCACAAAATAAATATATAAAAATTATCCTTTGATATAATTTTCCCACTATTTAAAAAAGTAATTAATTTTATTATTACTGGGATTAGTTCACCGTAAACGCCTGGCTAACATATGAGAATATTTTAAAACGTGTTTAATCTGAACGTCTGTAAGTCCAATCTTATTTTCCAAATGTTGTGTAATTCTTGGATAGGATGAAGAATCCTTCCCCTGATCTTTCAAAATATGTATGAGTCGGAGCATAACAGGTAACACCATTTCTAATTGACTATCAGTTATATTGTTATCTTTCAATTTTGATTTAATCTCTTGAATATTATCAAGTCCCAATCTTTTAAAACGGTGTTCAATATTATTCTTTCTATCTCCGCTTTTTGTCTTTTCTAAATAAGTTTCTAATCTTTTATCAGCCTGTTTCTGTGTAATAAGGCCACTTTGTACAGCAATATTTAGACGTTTATTGACGTCATCGGTATTTATTTTATTTTTTTTGTTGCTTTGTTGACTAAATAAAACAATCGGAATTATAAATAGGATTCTTATAGTTACTTTCATGATTCATTGAATGGTTTAGTTAATTTAATATAGAAATACATACAATCATTTACAATCCATTTAGTCACAATCATCAGATTTATACTATTATTTCAAAAGAATCATCTTTTTAACCTGTCTAAAATCTCCGACCTGTATTGCATATATATAAATTCCAGCACTTAATGATCGACCTAANTTATCAGTAGCATCCCAANNCACTGAGTGATATCCTGCTGNCCTGNNCTCATTNATCAAGTACNCTACCTTATTNCCCATAACATTATATATTANTATACTTACAATATTATCATTCGGAATATCATATTTTATTAAAGTAGTTGGNTTAAAGGGATTTGGAAAGTTTTGATGAATTTTTATTTTGTTTGGTAATANGTCAGAAATAGTGTNCACAACATCGCAGCTAGATGACCAATCATATGGCCAGTTTTCATTTGAACTAAAGGATGTATGAATAAAGCATTTATTTTCATCAGATAAGAATATCTCACCGCTGAACATGTCATACATATCAATAACATTTGATATATTCCATGCTGCGATATTTTGATTAAAACTGGCCGCATCATAAAACATCATGTCCATTGATAGTACATTTGAGACATCCCAAGAAGAAATATCTTGATTGAAATTTTCAGCAGCACAAAATATGCCACTAAAATGAAATACATTTGATACATCCCAACTTGACAAGGTTTGATTAAAAGATATAGCGAGTTTAAACATGCCATCCATATTTATAACGTTAGATACATCCCACGCATCAATATTCTGATTAAATTCGGTAGCCCCATAAAACATTCGGCTCATATCAGTAACATTTGAGACATCCCAATTACTTATATCATCATTAAAATATTCTCTTGATTGAAATAGATTAGATAGATCAGTTATGACGGATATATCCCATTCATTTATTTCCCCATATGTTTCCAACGCAGAATTATTATCATTAATCCATAGATCTAATGCCATTTGCAACTGTTCTTTTGTTTGAGGTTGAAAAGTGTTTATTTCAGATGTATTGCAATCAAGTGTAGTTAAAAATAAAGACGCATCATCTGGCGGTAACAATAATGAATCACAAAGTGATGAATCTCCAGACAAAAAATATTTTGCCCATAATAATGCAAGTTTTTGAACATTACCCTGTGGAAACTCGGCTGAGCTATGACCACCATTTTCGACTTCATATAGCATTTTTATAGTTGAATCTGTAGTATTATAATAGATATCTTGTCCTAGTAAACCATCATAATCGGGCAATTCATCTATTTCATATTGCCCAGGAATCACCAAAGTCGGAATATCATGCTCTAACATTTCCGGGACAAGGCAGATACAGTAATCACCATCAGGGCACAAATCACAATCTTCTATTAATATAGTCGGATTTAAGGCAATTGCACCCGAAATATGCTCGTGATGCATACTTTCAATTGTTAGTGCTATTTGAGATGCTCCACCACCCATGGAGTGACCTGCAAGAATGAAATTAGTTGTATCAATTTGACCAAAAATAGGTGACTCACTTCTTACATTTTCTTCCTTAATTGTCTGTATTGCATCTAAGAGTCCATAGGCCCTACCTGTATGCCATTCATTAATAGGGTCATTAGGGCCGATAGACATACCAATAAATCCATGTGAAGCAAAAAACTCTGACCACATTAGAATATCTTCACTACCACCCCCGTACCCAGGTGTAAAGATAATAGACCTATATGGTAAAATAGCATTTATAGGATAAAATAATATTCCATTAAGATAATCGAGACCATCCGTTAATCCATCAGACTCAGTGATACTTTCATATTCAAATGGTCCAAATCCATCATTGTCACCACCTCCACCTATTTCTTGACACTGACCAGAAGCTACATTCCATTCACAGTATTGAGGCCAATCAGCACATTCAAGAGAATCCAAATCTGAACATTCTGCTTTTAATGAACTATAAATCAACAAATAAACTAATATTAATATAAATCTCATATTTTCTCAACCTTTTTCAAAGAGATATAACGGTTCAATACCTGCGCCATACTCAAATTTGATTAGACTATTATGTAAAAATTTTGAAAGTTCTACTTTGATAACATAAAAATGTATTTCTTAGATAATAAAAGCATAACCTCTTTTTATTATGATTATCCGGATATTACTGTTTATGGTACTAGACCTTTTATTCCCATTAATATCAATGTACTTCACAAATGAGGTTTATTGGTAAACCTTTAATTTCATTTTGATGGGATTTATGCTTGGAACGGTTGGATTTATAGTTGCTAGAATTAATAAAACCGGGAATGAAAAATATTTAAAGTTTATATATACATTTAGTATCATTTTACTTTTTCTTCTTATCTGGGGAGAACTGGCCGTAGGATTCTTTGGTACACCTTTTGCAGGAGATTAAATCAAAATTTTATATTTGAAAGTGGATTAAATATATTATTCATATATTCTGGTCAATTTGACAATTCTTCCCGGTCCTTCTAATGCGACAAAAATATTACCATCTGGACCAACTTCCACATCTCTGACTCTGCTTCCTGCTTCATAAATAATTTCACTTCCTATTCTTTTATTATTATTAATTATAACTCTTTCAAGATATTCAAATTTTAAGGATGTTACTAAAATATCACCTGACCATGGATTGAATGATTGTCCATAATAAAATTTCATTCCACATACTGCAATACTTGGGGTCCAATGCCAAACTGGCTGTTCCATCCCATCCATATGTGTTTTATCAGTTATTTTGGTACCATTATAGTTTATACCGTAGGTTATGACAGGCCAGCCGTAATTATTTCCTTTTTGGATCAGATTTAATTCGTCGCCCCCTCTAGGTCCATGCTCTAATTCCCAAATATTTCCATTAATGTCTTTTGCTAATCCTTGTGGATTTCTGTTACCGTAACACCAAATGGAGCTTTTAGAACCATCTCTGTTGACGAATGGATTATCTGCAGGGATATTCCCATCGTGATAAATACGATGAATTTTACCATTAGGTTTAAATAGATCTTGAGCATCATCCATCTCACCTCGATCTCCCACCGTAAAATATAAGAATTCATTATCGAATAGTAGCCTACTGCCAAAATGAAGACGCCGTCTGGAAAAATGCTCTTTCGGAGCTTTATAAATTATATTTAACCCAACTAAAGAATTTCCCTTTAGTTCAGCTCTAGCAATTGAAGTAAAAGAAGTTTTACCATCCAAGTCACTAAATGAAAAATAGATTAAATTATTTTCTTCAAATTCTGGATGTACTTCCACATCAAGTAGGCCACCCTGGCCTTTATAGAAAACTTCGGGGATACCAGAAATATTTTCTTTTTTTCTGCCGTTAAGTTCCACTCGATAAATTTTACCTGAAATATCACTTACCAATAAATCACCGTCCGGTAAAAATGACATTCCCCATGGAATTTCATAACCATCTGAGTATAATTCAACTTTATAAGACAAATAAGATGTCCGTACTGTATCCGCATCCCAATCTACACTTTGAGAATGTATTAGGCTGAATAAAAGGAATAATAAAATAGGTCTAAGCATACGTAAATCTACACATCATCCTGCAAACAAAATATCCCACGATTCTGTCAAAGCCAGATGATATCTATGTTATGATAGAATTTTGATAAAATAAGCTTATATCCCTCGCCACCAATTAGAATTATAATCATTCATTTCATTATGTAATGTAACTATTTGTCCTAATTTAGGTGTCAGAATCTTCTGATTTAATTTTTCAGCATGTTTTAGTGACCTTTCAACGGGTTCCGTCCAGGAATGGAGTGCCAAGGTAAATCCAGCCCAGTGAATAGGAATAAAGTAATTACTGTTCAAATCAATAGATGCTTGTACTGATTCCTCTGGTACCATATGCGAATACTTCCAGGACCCATTGTATTGTCCACAATCTAAGAAAGAAAAATTAAACGGTCCATGTTGTTGACCAATATCAACAAAATGCTTTCCATAACCGCTATCACCACCAAAATAAACATTACCGTAAGGACTTTTTATTGCCCATGATGCCCAAAGAGTGCTATTACGATTAAATGGCCCTCTTCCAGAAAAATGTAATGCAGGTAGGCATACAAATTCAATATCATCATGTTTTATGGCTTGATTCCAATTTAACTCGTGAATTTTATGGTCATTTACTCCCCACCTTTTTAAATGATTTCCTAAACCATGGGGAACATAAAATTTTTTTACTTTATTCTTTATTTGCTTGATTGTCGAATAATCCAGATGATCATAATGATCATGCGAAAATATTACTGCATCGATTGAAGTTAATTCATCAATCGAAAAAGGTATTCCAGAGCTGTATCGTTTTAAAGATGGTATTGGTATTGGTGATGCATATTTACCAAACATAGGATCCAGTAGAATTATTTTATTATTAATATTTAATATAAATGCCGAGTGACCGAGCCAGGAAAACTTTAATCTTTTTGAGCCTGTTTTACAGAATTCCTGGATTTGAATAGGCTCTTGTTTAAGCTCTTTTTTTGGTTTTCTGCTTGTGTCTTTCTTGAAAAATTCAAATATGGATATTTCTCCAGTCATCATTTCAAATTTTTCAAGGTTTTGAAATTTGCCATTATCGTAATTTTTAAAATTTGCAAAACCGGCTTTCTGGTAATTTGATGGATTGCTTCCAAAATTCGGATTTAAATATAGCATAGCAGGAAAAATAGCAGAAAAAATCAATATAATTAAAATTACCACCTTCATTATCTTCTTCATTTAAATAGTTCGAAAATTAAATTTAAATAGGTTCTTAGATATGATAACGCCCGGTAAATGTTTTAGACTTACAAAAAATATTAATTATGTTATTTTATACTTTTTCATAGAATAAAATAAGCGTGCTTTAGATCATCAAATACAATTAAACATATATAAAGAATTTTTCTATTTTATTCCATTATAGTTGAACCTACAACTATTTAACTTGTAATTTTAAAGATGCCTAATAATGAAAAATTAGAAAGTGATTTAGACCTATTCATGCTGATTGGTCAGATACAGAAATTATCCACAAAGAGATTCGTACAGAATTCACATAATTATAAATTAGATATATCTCTAGATCAATGGATAGTTTTAGGCCCAGTTTGGAAAAATGAAGGTATATCTCAAAAAAATATAGCAGATTACTGCGGCAAAGATAAGACTAGTGTTACTAAGATAATTGACACCTTGGAGAAAAAGAATTTAGTAGTCAGAGTTTCAGACCAGTTAGATCACAGAATTAAGCGAATAGTTTTAAGCAACAAAGGAAAAAAATTATTTCTCGATGCACTGCCTGTTATGGAACAAACTAGAAATGAACTACGAACCGGAATTAATGATCAAGAAATTGAAACTCTGAAAAATATTTTAACAAAAATATATAATAACCTTAAAATAAATTAAAATAAATATTAGTTGAACCATCAACTTACCTTATATGAAAAATATAATCTATCTTTCACTTATTTTTACCTCTTGTGCGGAAAAATTTTCTGTTCAAAGTTTGGATATTATTGATATAATTCCGGTAGAATGGCAGTACAATTTTCCACCTACTTCTGGTTTGACCGGTGAATGGTGGGAAACTTTCGAAGATACTACCTTAAATAAAGTTTTTAATGAATTCAATGCTAATAGTCCAGATTTAAAAACGATAGCATCAAGACTGGAAATGGCTAAACAGATAAATATCATCAATAATGCGCCAAGATTTCCATCTTCCAGCCTTGGTTTCAATGGGAATAGTAGGCAACAAAATCTTGCGGCCTTTGGACTCTCTGATGATTTTTTTGGTGGAGGAGAAAACGAAGGAAATAATAACCAACCAACTAGTTTCACATCTAACAATTTTGGTTTAAATCTTTCTATGCAGTGGGAATTAGACTTATGGCGTAGGGTATTTAATCAAACCAATGCGGCAAAAAAGGATTTTGAATCATTGAACTATGAAATGTCTTACCTGAGCTTTTCATTGATGGTTCAATTGGCAAAAGTCTACTATACTACTGTTGAAGCATACCAGCAATTTGAATTGGCAAACGAAACTTTGGAAAGTATTAATCAATTGGCACAAATAGTTTCAGCGAGATATGAAAAAGGGCTACGCTCTTCTCTGGATTTCAGACTTACTCAATCATCCGTTTCATCATCACAGGCTATTTTAGAGACTAGACGCCAAGTTTACACAGGAAATATAAGACGACTAGAAGTCATGCTTGGCAGATATCCTAACGGCAGTTATTTGATTAGGCCTGTATTACCAACAAATTTACCGAAAGTAGAGCCTCTGATTCCGGCAGATATATTAGATCGTAGACCGGATATTCAATCCGCATTATCTAACCTAGAAGCTGTATCATATAGAAGAGCAGAATCAATCAGTTCATTTTTTCCTGGTGTCTCATTAACTAGTTCAGCTGGTACATCGTCAAATGAACTAAATGATATCTTAAATCAGGACTATCAGGTATGGTCACAAGGAATAATTGTTACACTCCCTTTATTTCGCGGTAGAAGCTTAGTTGCCAATAAAAACATGCAAACTGAAGCAGTGAAAATTGCCGAACAGGATTTAGTAAAAAAAATAATAACAGCATTTTCGGAAGTTGAGCAATCACTATTTTCAGAAAATTCAAATACTATTTTAGTGGATTCTTATTCTGAAGCTGCAAAACAGGCAGAAGCAGCTTATAAACTATCAATAGAACGATATGATTCTGGCCTGATTGGTTTAATTGCTGTTTTAGACAGCCAACAAAGATGGTTTCAGGCACGCTCTCAGTTAATATCTGCAAATAAAGCAAAAATTGATACAAGATTAAATTTGATTTTAGCCCTTGGCGGTTCATCTCATTAACAAAAATAATAGAAAATGAAAGCTCACATAAAAAAATACAGTCCCGTAATTATCTTAGTAGGAAGTATATTAATCTTCGTAATGATGATTAAGTTAAAACCTGAAGTCAAATTCCAGAGACCTAAGGTCATCCCCCAATTGGTAGAAATAATCATGGCCTACCCATCGGAAGTTCGATCAAAAATACGTTCCCAAGGTACTATAATACCGGAACATGAAATTTCTGTAACATCGGAAGTCAGCGGAAAAGTCACATGGGTTTCTGAAAATTTTCATGATGGTGCTGGCTTTATTCAAGGTGATACTCTTTTAATAATTGAGAAAAGGGACTACGAATTAGCCCTTATTTCAACGGAATCCAATCTTTTCCAAGCTCGACTTGCTCTACAAAGAGAAGAAGCAGAGTCTAAATTGGCTGAAATTGAATGGAAACGTGTAGGCAAAGGTGATGCATCGAGCCTTACTCTACGTGAACCACAACTGGCTCAAGCCAGAGCGACTTTAGCTGCTGCAGAAGCAGCCTATGAACAGTCAAAACGTAATTTGGAAAGGACATTGATCATAGCTCCATTTAATGGAAGAGTTCGAAAAAAGATGGTATCACTAGGCACTAGTCTTATTCCTGGTACACGTATCATGAACATTTACAATACAGCAAGTTTTCAAGTAAGATTACCTATTGCCGATAAGGATATTCCATTTTTAGGTATTCCTATTGATGGTACAACAATAAAATTGAATGAACGTCCCCTTGTTCGTCTTATTTCAAATTACGGTGGTGAAGATTTTCTAGCAAAAGGCTCTATTGTTCGATCTGAATCAGAAATTGATCCAAAAACCAGAATGATATCTGTTATAGCATCGATAACAAATAATGAAAATAATAAGGGTGTGAAAATTGGAATGTTTGTAAATGCTGAAATTGAAGGCCTTTCTTTTTCCAACATTACAATTGTACCCAGAAATACAGTAAAAGATGATATGATCTGGGTGGTTCAGGATCTCAAATTGCGAAAAAAATCTGTAGAAGTGGTTCGATTGGAAAATGATTATGCTTTTGTCGCAAAAGGATTAGAAAAAGATGATAAAGTACTTATTACAAGATTATCTTCCTATGTTGATGGAATGCCTGTCAGAATAGAGTAAAATAATGAAAAATATAATTCGCTGGTTCATTGCCAATACTGTAGCAGCAAACCTTTTAATGGTATTTATCATTATTGCAGGGTTTTTTACGCTTTCACGACTTCGAATGGAAGTTTTTCCTGATATAACAATACCCATCATAAATGTATCCGTGGTCTATCCTGGTGCATCTCCCGAAGATATTGAAGAATCAATTTGTGTAAAAGTAGAAGAACAGGTTCAAGGAATAAATGGTATAAAAAGAATTACAAGTTCATCCAATGAAGGTTATGGATCCATAAATATTGAAGTTGAGAATAGTTATGATTTAGATGAAGTCAAGGATGAAGTCAAGTCTCAAGTTGATGCTATTACATCATTTCCGGAAGGCTCAGAAAAACCAACGGTTCGGAGTTTTGAAGGCCAGCCAGAAGTTATCACTATTGCTGTTCATGGAAATGTTGATGAAATAAGCCTACGAAACATCGCTGAAAAAATACGTGATGAGGTAAATGACTTGCCTAGTATTACCCAGACTAAACTCAGTAAAAAGCCTCGTGAAATATCCATAGAAATTTCTGGGAATACACTTAAAAAATATGCTTTAACCTTCAATTATATTGCAAATAGAATTAAGTCCTCATCTATGGATGTCCCAGGGGGAGCTATTGAATCAAAAAATGGTGAAATCTTAATTAGATCAAAGGGGCAGGCATATTCCGGTGACGATTTTGGCGCAATACCGGTATTATCCTTACCAGATGGCAGCACACTCCTATTGCATGATATTGCTCAAATTAAGGATGGCTTCGAAGATGTTGAGTACGATGTAAGGTTCAACAGTGAACCAGCCAGATTAATTCGTATTTATAGAACTGGTGAGCAGAATGCACTTGAAATTGCTGATTCAGTACATGATTATCTAAAAAATAAAAAACCACTTATGCCTCCGGGTGTTTCACTTACTGCAATGAAAGATGAATCGGTTATTCTAAGAGGCAGGATAGAATTATTGACTGAAAATGCATACTTAGGATTGATGCTTGTGGTCATTATTCTTGCTCTTTTTCTAAAACCTAAATTAGCCGGATGGGTATCGTTGGGAATTCCAATATCCTTTATGGGTGGATTCTGGCTTTTACCTGTTTTTGATATATCCATAAATATGATCTCACTATTCACTTTCATTTTAGTTCTCGGTATAGTCGTTGATGATGCGATTGTTGTAGGAGAGAATATTCATATTTTTAGGAAAAGAGGATTAAATGGACCCGATGCAGCTCTTGAAGGTGCATATCAAGTAGCCAAACCCGTAATTTTTGCTGTTCTTACTACAATGGTGACTTTCTCGCCAATGATTCTGGTTGAAGGTGCTACAGGAAATATCTGGGAAATTATCCCGATTGTAACCATTTTAGTTTTAATGTTTTCACTTATAGAATCTTTAACTATCCTACCTGCCCATTTAGCACATATGAGTGAAAATAAATCCGAGATGAAAAATCCCTTTATGGAACGTTGGGATCGTCTGCAGAGTACAATTCATAGTTACTTGCAATTATTCATCAGAAATGTTTATACACCTATTTTAAAATGGTCTCTTACACATCGTGCAAACACAGTAGCTATCTCTATATCTACTTTTATTCTTTCAATTGGAATTGTAGCAAGTGGAATTTTAAGATTTAATTTTTTCCCTCCATTAGAAGCTGATATTGTCATTGCAGGTATTGAATATCCTGAAGGGACACCTGTATCTGTAACAAGGCTTGGCTTGGACCAAATTGAAAACTCTGCATATAAATTAAAAGATACACTGAAAGTTCTTTACCCTGAAAAGGAAATATTTATCCATATGGTTTCCACTGCAGGAGATCAACCAATTAAAACACAATCATCTAGAGGTCCAGGTAATTTGGATGCTACTTTTTTTGGGTCACATTTAGCTGAATGCGTAATTGAATTAGCGCCTGGTGAAGACAGACCTTTAAGTACAAGTAAGATCTCAAAATTATGGCGAGAACTTACCGGGCCAATCCCTGGAATAAAGCAGGTTACATTTGATTCGGATTTATTTACAACCGGAGCTCCAATTGAGGTCCAATTATCTAGTATAAACAGAGATGATCTCAAAGATGTAACTGAAATTCTGAAAAATAAGCTACAAACATACTCCGGTATTTTTGATATAGAAGATTCATTCAGTGCTGGAAAAGATGAAATCAAATTGAAACTCAGAACCGAAGCACAAAACTATGGCATTACGATGGCTTCTCTCGCAAGGCAAGTACGCCAGGCATTTTATGGTGAAGAAGTACAGCGAATCCAACGTGGAAGAGATGAAGTAAAAGTATTTTTACGGTATCCAAAAACAGAAAGAATAAGTATAAATAACCTTGAACAAATGAATATCAGAGTAGGTGAGAATATAGAAGTTCCACTTGGTCAAATAGCAGAAGGTCAGATATCTAGCGGCTTTTCAACTATTAATAGAACAGACAGAAAAAGATCTATAAATATTACGGCAGATGTAGACTTAACTGAAGCCAATGCAAATGAAATTTTATCCAAATTTGAAAGAGAGCACATCATCCCACTTTTAAAGGATTATCAAAGTGTTAATTATAGTTTTGAAGGAGAACAAAGAGAACAGCGAGATACATTAGGATCCATTGCGAAAAATTTTGTTTTGGCTTTATTTGTTGTTTACATTTTACTAGCAGTAGCATTTAGTTCCTATTTACAGCCTATGATCATCATGTCTGCAATTCCATTCGGATTTACAGGTGCAGTAATTGGCCATCTAATTATGGGTATGAATTTAGCGGTTTTATCAGTTATAGGAGTTGTAGCTTTATCTGGAGTTGTAGTGAATGATAGCTTAGTGATGGTGGATTTTATTAATCGATATAGGCGAGAAGATGGGAAAAGTGCTATTGATGCTGCCTTGGTTGCCGGGTCGAGAAGATTTCGGCCTATTTTACTTACTTCCATAACAACATTTGTTGGCTTACTACCTCTTTTAATAGAAAAGAGTGTACAGGCCAAATTTCTAGTTCCAATGGCAATATCATTGGCATTCGGTGTCCTATTTGCAACTTTAATTACTCTAATTCTAGTACCAACCAGTTATATGATCATCGAGGATATAAATTTATTTTTTAATAAGAAGATATTAAGATTTAAAAGAGACAACACAAAATAATAAAAAAGAACCAGTAAATATTCTGCCACTATTGTTATACCTTTTCTCCCTCCTTTTTACTTTCTTTTGAAAACCATTTCAAATTAAAAGGTATAACAATTATTCCCTTTTTCGTTAAATAAGCAATTAATGCAAGAAGTAAAATTTTCATTTAGTAAAATTAATGATTAAAACCTAAAACTGAAAATTTTCAAGCTCTCATAAATAAGGATCTAACTAATTTTGTTTCATTTTTATATGAATATAATAATTTTCAGTAAATTTGAATAATGCTCTGCCCATGGTTAAACATCGACAAAGAAATACTGCAAAAATAAAATCATCACTCAAGCTATCAACAATAGAAGGGTCTTGGTGGGCAGTGATGTATGGAGCTTTAGAGAGTTATTTCAGCGTATTTTATGAATATTTAAAATTCAGTAGTTATGAAATATCTTTATTAATAACATTTCCTGTTTTTGTTGGCTCTGTACTTCAGGTATCAATTAAAAAATTCTACGATTTTATAAAATCAAGAAAATTATTAATTGTTATTCTTAAGGGAATACAATGTTCAACCTTACCTTTCATTTATTATACCGGTATTTCTTCTAGTAATTACTATCTAATATTATTCTTTGTTTGTGTTTATTATGTGTGTGCATTTGGGATTGCACCACCACTCACATCATGGCTAGGATATCTAGTGCCAAGTAGAATTAGAGGAAAATTCTTTGGAAATAAGTCGCAAATAATAAGAATTTTTATGCTTCTATCATCACTTTTAGCCGGAACAATATTACATGAATATGAAACAAACCTTGTAATTGGTTTCGGAATTATTTTTAGTATTGGTATTATCGCAAATTTGATTTCAGCATTTATGCTTGCAAAAAAATATGAACCATCCCACGAAAGCATTGATGAAGGAAAAGAAAAATTTGATATCAAGGAAAGTAAATTTCGCAACCTTAGAAATTTTATTTTATTTGATTCATTTTCATCGTTTTCTTTTTCCATGTCAGGTCCACTCATGATGGTGTACTGGCTTAGAGATCTAAACTTTAACTATATGGAAATAGCAATATTGATCAATGTTGGTCTTTTAATAAGTTCATTTAGCCTAAGATATTGGGGAGTAAAGATAGATGAACTTGGTACATATTTTGCGATTAGATGGACAAGCCTGTTTATATCTGTATTACCATTTTTTTGGATAGGATTATATTATATGCCAACAAAACTAATTTTACCTGCATGCATTTTGACCCAATCATTAGCATTGCTTTTATTCAGTGGTAGAGAACTTGCCGTAGAAAATAGACTATTTGAACATATGAAAGGAAAAAGCATGATTGCAATCTCATCAAAAAGAGTATTGTATAAAGGTATAGCAATTTTTGCCGCTGGATTGATTGGCGGGGCAATTACTGAAATTGACCAATCAAATGTTCTAAACTTATTTACTATAAATTCATCTATACATATAGTTTTGGTAGTCGTCTCAATAATTAGATTTATTATCTGGGGTAAATATTTTTCAACTAAAAAGTGTTTGATTTAAAATATTCTAAATAGATTATAAATGTTTTTCTAATTATGGTATCTTTTAACATATAAGAAAACAAAAGGCAGGCAGATTAAATACATTAATATACCGTAAACACCAGACGGTATACTTAGAATTGATAATCCGGTTTCTGGATTAATTATTATATTTCCAATTGTTATACCTACTGTTCCATTTTGTATACCAGATTCAATAGCTACAGTTACTGATTTCCGATTATCCATTTTAAACCAATTTGAACTTTTAAATCCTATGATAATCATTATAGTAATTAAAAGAATAATTGCAGGACCTAATTTGTTAAGGTTATTAACAAAAGTATTCCATTCGCTTGCTAATGCACCTAAAATAATAACGATAAATAAAGATGTAGAAATCTTTGTTGCAACTACTTCAAATGAATCAGCAAAGTTTTTATTTTTGTATCGAACCCATAATCCAATCCCTACAGGTATTGCAGTCACTAGAAACATAGTGAAACCTAATGAAAACAGATTTAATGGAGGTGCTTGTGTACCCATAAAATATTTCATGGAAAATCCAGTTATGATAGGCAATGTAATTATTGTTAGAACACTTATCACTGCCGTATAGGATATTGATAAAGCTGTATCTCCTTTTGCTAGTTTTGTGATTATATTTGAAGTAACTCCTCCAGGGCATGATGCCAGTATCATCATTCCAACGGCAATTTCTTTTGTGATACCCATAAATAAAATAATGATAAAGGCCACCATAGGTAAAATAATCATTTGGTTAATTATACCAATTAGAAATGCCTTCGGCTTATAGAGTAAGTTTATAAAATCATTTAAGGTTAAGCCCAACCCAAGAGTAAACATAATAAATATCAGAGAGAGTGGTAAAAATATATCAATAATCATAGGTCTCTCTTTCCTTCAATTAATTTACAATAAATGTTACATTATAAAGATTTTCAAATACAAGTCTAATACATCCTAATGACAGAAAAACACTTGGGAGTGGGATTTTTAGCATAATATTACCATATTTATTATTACAAGTTAAAATTACATGCTGCACCAAACGCATTAGTTTGTTCTAGATTTGATTTACTTATGTCTTCCAGTTTATATATATAGAAAATCTTTATTTCCTTCTTTTTAGGAAGATTCAGATTTATACCAAAAGACACTCTATATTCATCATATTGATATTGATTTAAATTATCAAGATGAAAAATTTCACCGGAAATATATGGTTTAATTTTTTTATTTATTTTGTATTCAATAGAAACTTTATTCCTGATCAAATTGTTAGAAAATTCGCTGTTTTCATATATCTTTTGAAATTTTATTCTGTATCTATAGCTTACAGTTTTGAAGTTATACTTATATATCCCACCAAAACTCAATCTCTGTTTGATTTTATTTTGATATATAGCATAACGAATTGGAAAAATTATTTTTATTCCATCTAGAATATTATACGATATTGATACTTGTGTAAATGTCTGTTTAAATGATGATAGTTGATCTTTTAATCTTAATTCTTGTTCCAATTCAACTTTAAGATTATATGGTAATTCTGTTTCAAATCCTATACTACTCCATAATTCTGTGTCATCTGCTCCATATGTAAATCTTAAAAATAAAATAAATATCCAATAATGGTTTCCTACAGTAAATTTTTTAATAAGTAAACTCAAATAATCAGAATAATAAAACTAATTTAAAAATATAATTTTCTATCGTCTATTAATTTTTGAAATAGATCGAAATATTTACTCTATCTAAATAGACTCTTCGAATTTTAAAATATTGGATTGAAAGGCCAGTCTTCTCTTCAAGATCTAGAAGTAAATTTTTATGGTTTTCTGGTTTTATATTTTCAAGAACGTCGTATTCTATGGTACGACGGGCAAGTAAATTATTCTGCCAATAATTTTCAAGTATATATGTCATTAATACCAACATAGTATTTGTGAATATTAATTCAAGATGGGATACTTCATTTAAAGATATACCGTTGATTACACCAATAGTAATTACAATGAATAAATATGTCATTTCTTTAATTGGAATTGGATCTGTTCTGTAACGAAGAATAGCAAATACAGCAAACAATCCAAACGCAAAACCAATATTGATATCCATATTCCCTAATATGAAAGCAAAAAAGAATATAAGGGCATTAAACATAAAATATGTGAAGACAAAAGCATTATTTTGATGATCTCGATGGTAGATTAACATTATTATAACGTAAGCAACAGAGATGTTAAATACAAATCTCGCTGCCAGATTGATAAGCTCGGGTGTTAGTTCCATTTTTTACCTTTTATTCAATATATTAAAGTAAGATTAAACTAATTGTAAATATAATAATCCTAAAACAAAACTAATGACTAAATGTATCCATACACCAGATTTGATTTATAAATCACCATCATAAGTACTATTCAAAGCGCCAGGTGTGCCATAACCTTCAGAAGGTGACCAGCTTTTCGAATTTAAATTATCCAAAGTTGGATGTCTCAATTCAAGAGTCGGCCCATTACCATCAGCTGCTACTGGCCATGGAGGATTATCATCATATTCAACTATATCTACTAATGATCCATTCGAATCAAATAACCTAACTATATCACTATTTCCACTTAAACCAAAACCCAAATCACCATAGTAAGAACCCACATCGGGAAAAAATTCAGTAAATTTTAAAGTATCCCTACAAAAAATAATATATTGATCAGATTTTATCATTGTATTTGATTTAATCGTAAAAACATGTTCATCATTTTCATCCTTTATTATCCATAAACCTAAATCTATAGTATTACTGCTATTATTATAAATCTCGACCCAATCATTAGGGTTGAAATTATCTGATGAATTATAATTTATTTCATTTATTACTAGACCATAATCTACAATATGATCATCATCTGTTTTATCTTCACATGAATGTAAAATAATCACCGTAAATACACAATAGAGCATATACCTAGCTGGAGCCCAATATAGTACTATTAACTTTAGAAAAATAATCATCTAAGATAAATAATTCTTTTAATTTATGTTGAATCTAGTAACCAAGATAAAACCAAAACACCCCCGTTCAATTTTCTCTTGCTTGATGAATATATAATTTTCTATCTAATATATTAATCGGGCTTAACCCAAAAATAATCATCTTCTATCTTTACATTATATACGGATGCATTTATAGGGGTCTTCTTAGGTATAAAAAATAAAAGATATTTTTTAATGCCGCTTAATGTAACCCACGACCTTACTTTTCCAGTCTTCATATAAAATTGGCTATCATGCCACGGACATGTTATGGCTTTGCCAGCATGATCTACTTTTCCACCTTTTAGTCCCATTCCAAGTTGAGGACACTTAGAAGCCAATGCAAAATATTCTTCATAACTCTTAACCATTAAAACTTCATTACTATTTAGTTTTGCTACTACTTGAGGCTTACTGACAAATTCATTTATATGGACTGTTTTTAGCCAATCTCCCATTGTTATATTTCTTTTTATCTGAATATTATGTTATCAAACTTCTGAAACCATGTTAAATGTGTCACTGTTGTGAAAATATCCATATGACTATATTATTGATTTTAAAAATCTAGCATTTGAATGAATATATGCATCTGGATTTGGGTGCATTGACCATACTTTTTCCCATTCATCATCCGTTTCTAAACTTTGGAAAAAAGTATCTCTCTCTTTTTTATCATTATATTTTGCAATCCAAGTAATATTTGGTTGACCATTTTCTGATACAACTGGATTTGTACCACTAACTTCAGCATCAATTCCTTCGTCTACACAAAAGTCAATTATATCAATTCTTTTTTTTGCAAAAGGAATAAAATAATTTTTTGCCCAATAGACATATTCATCAAACCATTTTTCTTCAATTGTATAGTCTCTTATTTCATATATTTTTTCTTTCATCAAACTTTTCATATCTAAATATACAAACCATACTAAAAATCTACTAACTATCAAAAACGAGTTAAAACAGATCCATAAATGGTAGTGTGGAGATTATAACTGATACAAAAAGAAATACCCTATAGGGTTTTTCTGGTATCATTTTTACTAAACTAACACCCAGCAATCCTCCAATAAGTATGAAAGGAAATAAAGAAATATCAAATAAAAGAATTGATTTATTTATAGTTTTCCATACAAAATAATGAAAGGGCAATTTTATCAGATTTACTATTAGAAAAAACCATGCAGCGGTACCGATAAATTTGTTTTTATCACAACCCATATACAAAAGGTATATAGTTAAAATCGGACCTGCTGCATTGCCTATCATTGTTGATAAACCCCCAAAAATGCCAATTAATGTTGTAAAAATTATATTTGTATTTTTGTGATCATTATTTTTTTCAGTTTGAAGGTATGTCATACTGATAGCAATAAAAATAATTCCTAAAAAAAGAATACCAAATTGTTCATCATTTATCCATTGACCAATGGCCACACCTGCTAGAATTCCCAATGTGGTACTGGGAATAAGTTTTAACAAAATATTTATGTTTGCGTAACGATGATAGAATCCTACTCCTAAAAAATCTCCAAGTATTAATAGAATTAATAAAATACCTGTAGATGATTTCACGCCAAATACACCAGCCATTATTGGAACAACCAATAATCCAAGACCACCCAATCCAGTTTTTGCCATTCCAATAGCTATCGCACATAAAATAACTTGAACAAACTGTATAAAATTCAAATTGAACGATGAATAAAATTCTATCAATTTATCAATCCAAAATTAGATTTCTTGGTAAAGAATTTCTGTAATATAAGATGCATACGATTATGTAGAAAAGTATTTATACAGTTTTTATGCAGATCTGTATTAAATCTTTTAGCAATAATCCAGTATTATCACTTAGGTGAAGATTTAATTTTATTTATCCATTGAAAGATAGCACTATTTACTAAATCAGGTTTTTCAAGAGGAATATAATGGCCAGTATTATTAAAAACTTTTGTTTCAACATTATCACATAAGGATTGTATATATTCAATATAAAAGATATTCTTATCTTTCTTTATGGGTCTCCTTTTTCCTTTTTTATCTAATTTAGTACTTTGCATTACTAATATAGGTATATGAATCCCAGATAATAGTTTATCTAAGCAATGGCTATCAAACCAAATTAGATTCCTCCTTAATGGAAGAGAAAAAGATGAAGGAATATTTATTGCCCTTTTAATTATTCTTTTTTTATGCTTATCATATTGTTTGTCAAAAAACATTTCATTAAACATTTTCCTTAATTCTCTTTTATAGCTACCGTAGTATATAGTATTTTCAAAATTAGATATAGTTTTGCCATAGGTGTCAATATCTGATATTTTACTTCCATCTATTAATACCAGTCCCAAAGTTTGATCCTTTAACCGTTGACATAAATTGATAGCTACTCTTGTTCCCATACTGTGTCCAACAAAAATAAAAAATTGACTCTCTTGTTGTTTTATGATTTTTTCACAGTCATTGGTGAGCTGCTCGATGCTCATTGGTAGATCAGATATATTTTTACCATCATGGCCTCTAAGTATTGGTGCAATAACATGTATATTATCTTGAAAATAATCAATTTGTTTATTCCAATCATCAGGTCCAGAGCAAAATCCATGTATAAACATCAAACAAATATTGTTGTTTTCAATATTTCGCATAAATAAATGATTTAGCTTTACCTTATTATATGTAAAATTTCTTCAATCCATATACATAAAAACAAAAAATCACAGAATGACAGTATTTTTTATAAGTCTATATTATAAAAACTTATATAGACCATTGACATAAAATATCACCATTTTCTACTTCGGAGGGGCAGATAAAAAGCCTGCTGCACCTGCTAATACTTTTTGCTGAATTGGATTAGCATTTACCATTTTTTCTTCACTATGGTATAATTTTGTAATTCTATAATGCATTATTACTCCAATTTTGATTGTTAGGTAGGTTTCA
>PBKF01000030.1 GCA_002722105.1 Fidelibacterota bacterium | reverse complement strand
TTAATAAATTCCTTTGTGATCTAAAATAGCGGTAAATTCAAAAAAGAAAATATAATCCGAATAAACCAAGAATGGTAAAAAGAACTCTCAGTTTAATAAATGGTAAAAAATAATAAATAGTTTCAAGTTCTATAAATAATAAAAATATAATTGAGGACCAGATCGTCAAACAAATCAAACTGGCAAGAAAATCTTGCCAGAAAAGGATAGACCTGGCAGTTAAAATATGATTTTTAATTTGCATTATTGTGTAAGGGCAAAATAAATAATATTAACGCCCATTTTCAAAGCAGCTTCCCTTACTGGCCAGGGATCCTGATGTACACTAGCATCTTCCCAGCCATCGCCTAAATCAGATTCATAAGTGTATAAAATTATCATACGTTCATTTTCATATAGAGCTAGTGCTTGCGGTGTTTTATTATTATGCTCATGGACCTTAGGCAATCCATTTGGCAGTTTATAAAATGAAGAAAAAATTGGATGTGTTTTGGGGAGTAGTACAAAATCCTTGTTAGGAAAGACCCTTTTTATTTCTCTGCGAAATGATTCATCCATTCCATAATTATCATCCGCATGAAGAAATCCTCCGTTCATTAAGATGGATCTAAGAGTAATGACCTCGTCATTATTGAGTCTAATGTTCCCATGGCCAGTCATATAAAGATAAGGAAAATGATAAATCTCATCATCAGTCAGTTTCAATTGAAATTCATCAGGGTGTGCAGACATGGGAGTATTCTTATTCAGATAATCCAATAAATTAGGTAAACTGCTGGGGTCGCTGTACCAATCGCCCCCACCACTGTAGTGGATTCGTGCAATGGAAAATGATTGAGTAAAAGTCATTGCCATTGAAGATAAAAGGATGATGATTATTTTGCCCATGAAAACTGAATGTAAGAATCTATTTATTTGTTCCCCAAAAGATACTGGAAAAGTTAGCTTATTTTTTATTAGTCTCTACTTGTAAAACTCATTGGAATCACGGAATTTTTATTGCCCGTTTCTATTATGAATAATATACACCATGCTTTACTTTTATTAATCTTCACCGGATTATGGGGACAAATAGAAGAGGAAAAACCTGCCAGAACTTTCCTCTTCGGTCTAATCAAATTCGATACAGATTCACCTTATGAAGACGGAGCATTTTTTGATAAATGGTTTCGTGCGAGGGAATTTGCAAATCCTGTCAATTTAGTTCCAGTTGAAATTCGTTACGGAATTGGATTTACGGGAAAAACATCAGGTAATTGGAGCAGTTTGTCTGAAGATTCTGCAGTGGATGATAAAGAAAAAATAAAATATGATGATGNAAATATTGAANCTATAAGTCAGGGATATACAAATATTTGGGGTTCATCTATGGAAATTGATTTTGGACTGATAAATATTCCACATTACCTTTTAGGAACAAGTTGGATGAATGTAATGTCAGGCCTTTCATACCGTTCAAGTGACTTATTTTATCCAGCAGAAGTACCATACGAAGATTGGGCACAGGTTAATTCAACTTGGGGGGATACAGCTTATTTTTCACCTAAATTAACAGAATATATGTTTACCAATCATTTTCAGTATCAACCATTTAATAACTGGTTTATTAACTTTCGCTATGGATATGGTCTAGCTAAAGCATTTTTTTATACCACAGAGAGAGGTGAATGGGATAAAACTGTAAGTGGTTCCGGAACATCCATGGCTTTAGGCAGTGGAATCCGCTTTATTCTTGATCCTGGAAAAGAAAATCGGTTTACAGCGGGCTTAGATTTTCGATATTCATATACCAAGATTCATACCATATTGGACCCCAATGACGTGACACCTGTCAATCGTTTTGACCTTTCAAATTATGGGNTTTATTTNACACTATCTGCATTTTATGGTGGACAAAAAACCATAGGAGATAAAGCAAAAAGAAATTACTACAGAAAAGACTATGTTAAAGCAAAAGATGGTTTCAATGAATTTCTTTTAAAATATTCCACTCATGCTAATAGGCACCGTGCTGAAGATTTTATAGCAGAATGTGAATATAAAATTCCTTATACCATTATGGATGAGGGTGTTGTTTTAGATAAAAAAGGTAAAACTGAAAATGCATTAAATAAATATTTATATGCTAAATCGTTAGTAAAAAATGATACATTAATTTTGGAAACATTAAACCGCCGTATTGAACAGATTGCTCAATTATGGATGGTTGAAGCGGAAAAAACATTAAAAGANTCAAAATACATCGAAGCATANTCCTTGGTAAAATATGTTGCTGAAATTTCCATTCAAGGTAAAAAAGAANTACGTCGATTTAAATCGTGGGTAATATTAGGTGAAGGGAAAAAGTACCAGACAGCGGGATTTGTTGGTAAAGCAATGAAAAAATATGCAGAAGCATTAAAAATGAACCCAGACTTAATTCATGAAGTGAAGGCATTACAGTACAAAGCTGGTATCCAAATGGCAAGATTGGCAAATGAAGCAGATGAATTTGAAGAAATTCAACTGGCTATTTATTCTTTGGAATTTGCACGTGACCTTTCAGGTGGTATTGGTAGGCGAAATGAACAATTGCTTATTGATTTAAGAAAAAAACTGGAAACATTATCTGATTACAAAACTCGTATTTTGATGGATTACAAAATGGACCNAGCCAGACTTGAGCAGTTTAGAGCTCGAGCAGACAAATTAAGTATAGGACAAACAATTCCTCAAGTTCAAGAATTATTAGGTGAGCCTCATGAAAAAATTCTTGGAAATAATGGTAGTGATCCGAAGAGACAATTATGGATATATTTTTTCAATCAAAAATCAATTCATTTATCTTTTCATTATTATGAATTATTTAAAATTGAAGAATTATAAAGTCTTTACTGAATTGATCTCTATCTAAAGAAAAAAAATCCCAGTAATTTCAGTACTGTGAATTATTTATATAACCTTTTATTATGTGTCATTTTTGTTACCCGGCTTTCTGCTCAAACAGATCAGAGGAACTACGATAGGGANTTGCGCACTCAAAATGAGGCAATTAATGCTCTCAAGGATGAAATTGAGCAGTTNCGGTCCAAAATTAATAAAGCTGAATCACGGGAACGATCTACCGTCACTAGGATATCTTCCCTTGATGAGGAAATTACACTTACATCACGTTTAATTCAGTCATTAAGAAGAGAGGAGGAAAAAACCCGAGCTCGTATAACTCAATTGAAAGATAATCTTGAAAAAAATGAAGATGAATTGGAAATACTTAGAATTCGATATGAACAAAGGATAGTTAATTCATATTTAAAAGGTCGCCTCACTGATTTAGAAAAAGTATTTTCTTCCACNACCTGGCGGCAAGCAATGTATAGAACTCATTATTTAAAAATTATTTCTGATATTGAAACGAAAATGACAAAACAAATTGAAAAATTGTTGATTGAAATCAGTCAGCAAAAACTGGAAATGGAAGCTGCTTTAAGAGAAAATCTTATCCTAAAACGGGATAAAGAAAAACAAATGAGTTCCTATCGTAATATGCGAATAAAACGAGAACGTGAATTAAATAGGATACGAACTGATAAAAANGCGTTAGCGAATTATGTGAATGAAAAAGAAGCTGGNATTAAGGAATTAGAGAATATTATAAAAAGAGTATTAGAAAGTAAAGCCCGATTTGAGAGAGAAGAAAGAATTCGTCAACAGCAAGAAGCACTCAAAACCAAATCGTTTAGTTCATTAAAAGGACAGTTACCATGGCCTGCATCCGGACGTATAATTACCAAATTTGGACGACAATGGAATCCAAAACTAAAAACAACAACCGAAAACCCTGGTATTGATATTAAAGGACAACCCGGATCAGTAATTCGGACGATTATGGGTGGTGTAGTAACCACCATAACCTACATTCGAGGTTATGGGACGACGATTATTATTGACCATGGCGGAGGATTTTACTCAGTTTACAGTCATNTAACCAATATTCAAACCAATGTGGATAGCGAAGTCAGATCAGGTGATGTTATTGCTTATATGGGTGATTCCGGTTCCATAAATGGGTCAAAACTTCATTTTGAAATTTGGGGTAAGGGGCAAAAACTAGATCCGGAATCATGGTTAACCAAAAAATAGAAAACATTGATTTAATAGATGCACAAACCCAAGTGTGGAGTCATTTGTGCCTAATAAATAATTCGAAAAAAATCGGCAGTGCATATCTTTTTTCTGGCCCGGCAGGAAGCGGGAAAGAATACATTGCAATTAAATTCGGACAACTGATAAACTGTGAGAAAACAGAGAGGTTCCCATGTGAGTCTTGTCCATCTTGCCAAAGATTTAAGCAACTGCAACATGAAAAACTTTCTCTTATTTTTCCACTTCCAAATCCAAATAAATCTAGAAATGATGATGATTCAGTAGCATTAGATAAGCAAAACTTGGGCATTGTTACAGAATCTATAGCACAAAAGGCAAAAACACCTTTTTTTAAAATTCAAATTCCTAAGGCAAAGCGTATTTTAATTCAATCAGTAAAAGGTCTGAGGAAATCACTTTATTTGAAAACAGATGATTATGGGCGAAAAATTGTCCTTGTTTTTGACGCCCATCTTTTATCGGTAGGCCAGGGTGAGGCAGCGAATGCCTTATTAAAGATTTTAGAAGAACCTCCTGAAAATACAACATTAATCTTAGTGACAGATCATGTAGAACTTATATTACCTACAATTTTATCCCGATGTCAGCGTATTGGGTTCCCTCCGTTTGAAAATGAATTTGTTTATAAATGGCTCACTGGTAAAATCACAAAAGATAAAGATCTACAATTACTATCAGGATTAAGTCAAGGAAATATTCATCAGGCACAATATTTAATATCTCAGCCTATAGATCAATTGATGAAGTTGATAAATGGATTAATCAAAACCATTATAAATGAGAACCCAGATCATTGGCGAAAATTCACACAAACCTACTCCAGATTATCCAGTCAGGATTTTGCCGTATTCTCTTTCCATTTTATGCTATTAAAAATCTGGTTTCGTTCGGTAAATAGATTAAACAAAAATATCCATGACCTATTACATGAAACTCCTTTGAGATTAGGGATGGATCAAATGGTACAATCACATCCAAATGCTAATTTTTCAGCCATTGCATTCCAGCTAGAAGAAACAATTTTATCGGTACAGCAAAATCTCTATATGCCTCTAATTTTAACCAACCTATTATTAAGAATACAGAAATATTTAGGTCCATGAGCAAACAGTTCTATATCACTACGCCCATTTATTATGTGAATGACAAACCACATATTGGTCATGCATACACGACAATTCTGGCAGATGTTTTATCAAGATATCATCGTAACGCAGGGCAGGAGACATTTTTTCTTACCGGACTGGATGAGCATGGACAAAAGGTGCAAAAAGCTGCTAAAGAGCGAGGGGTGGAATCTCAACAACATTGTGATGAAATGGCACCACGTTTTATGGAACTATGGAAGCAGCTTCATATTTCTAATGATGACTTTATTCGGACCACAGAAGAGCGCCATAAAAAAGTTGTAAGAGATATTTTACAGGTTGTAATGGACAGAGGTGACATCTACGAAGCAGAATACGAAGGACTATATTCTGTCTCAGAAGAACGATTCATTACTGAAAAAGAAGCAGAAACTGGTGATTTTCGTGATATTAAAAATCTGAAAGAAAAAAATTATTTTTTCAAAATGAGTAAATATCAACAACAACTTATTAATCATATAGAGGAAAACCCAAAATTCATTCAACCAAACCATAGAAAAAATGAAATTCTTGGTTTTCTCAGACAACCATTGGATGACCTTTGCATTTCACGGCCAAAATCTAGATTAAATTGGGGCATCGAATTGCCTTTTGATCCTGATTATGTCACTTATGTTTGGTTTGATGCACTCATTAATTATATAACAGCGCCAGGCTATGGAATTGATGAAATATCCTTTAAAAAATGGTGGCCTGCTTCCTATCATTTAATTGGAAAAGATATTTTAACTACTCATACGGTGTATTGGCCAACCATGCTTATGTCTGCTGGCATCCAATTACCAATATCAATATTCGCACATGGGTGGTGGCTTATGGGTGATTCCAAAATGAGTAAATCATTAGGTAATGTGGTAAATCCTATGGATCTGATTGATGATTATGGCGTGGATCCAGTGCGATACTACCTCATGCGGGAAATGGTATTGGGTCAGGATTCTAGTTTCACAATGGAATCATTTATTCAAAGGTACAATAGTGATTTAGCAAATGATTTCGGAAATCTTTTGAGTCGAGTCTCTACTCTAATAAAGAAAAATTATGATGGGACTATTCCGGTACCGGGAGAATTAACAGATGCTGAATTATCCATAAAAGCTAATGGAGAAACTCTTGTTAATATTGTCCAGAAGAAGATTGAAGGCATGCGCATCAATGAAGCGATTGAAGAAACCATGCAATATATCAGGAGTGTGAATCGGTATATGGAAGAAAATGCGCCGTGGAAATTAGTGAAAGAAGATAAAGTTGCTGCGAGCCGTGTTTTATATACTGCTGGAGAAGCACTAAGAATCGGTGCAATCCTACTTTCACCGGTAATGCCAAATCGTACAGCCATTTTACTGGATGTATTAAATGTAGGAGGATTAAAGTTATCTTGGGGTGGACTAATCCCCGGACGACAATTGAAAGATCACGAACCACTTTTTCCAAGAGTAAAATAATAAAAAACATAAAAATAAAACTATCGACTTCAAGCTGACATTGTTCATATTTTGAATAATTCTAACAAGTTTTTCTAAATTGTTTTAATGCGTTTTCCATCCATAAGAAAATTTCTGTATATATTTCTCCTTAGGTTGTTGAGAGCTTTGATTCATTTTTTAGAAAGTACAATGTACCAAAACTGGATAATACTCCATGTAGAACAAATACATTAATGCTAATTGGTATCATTTGATCTCTCAATAAAAAAACTACTGAAACAATAAGAATAATTTTTAAAATATCTGCACCAACAGCAACCTTATTACCATCCATCAATGAAGTATAGGAAAATACATTTGCCCATAAAAAGAGTGCCAGTAGTGTGGTAATGGCAGCACCCACCTCTTGAGACATATAAAAAACCATTAACATTATTACAAGAGAAGAACTCATTTGAATTCCACTCCAATAAATTAACAGTTTGGAATTCTGTGTTTTGTATTTGATTTGCTGAGAGGGATTCTCAATTGTATTAATTGGGAATCGTTTCGCTACATCCTGCGGCCGCCATCCTGTAGGCATAAACCATATGCGAATTTTATCCCATAGTCTTTTTGCATAAAATGCATCTTTCAGCAACTGCCAAAGATGTTTGAAATTAATGATTAAGGGATTCCATGTATTAGCAGGCCGTAGAATACCATAAACAGGAGTTACAGAAGTTAACTCCGGCTGAAAAGAACCAAAGAGTTTATCCCAAATGATTAAAATTTGTCCATAATTCTTATCAAGATATTCCGGATTTATAGCGTGATGAACACGGTGATGAGATGGGGTAACAATAATTTTTTCCAACCAGCCCATTTTCCCAATGAGTCTCGTATGATACCAAAATTGCATGAACAAGTGAATGGGCCCAAGAATAATAAAAATCTTATGAGATACACCCAGCATAGCGGCTGGAATCATTAGAATAGCACTAAAATGAAATGTGTCAGATATAGATTGTCTCAATGCACAGGAAAGATTGAATTCTTCACTGCTGTGATGAATAATATGCCGATTCCAAAAAATATTCACACGGTGATTTAACCGGTGCATCCAATAACCTGTAAAATCTTGCACTAAAAATGCCATTAATACCGCTGCCCAAATTGGCTCTAGTTTATAGATCATCAAATTTTCAAGTAACCAAGGGTAACTTACCAATATTACCCCAAACTTTAAGCCATCTTTAGCAATATTAGTTACACCGGAGCTTAGACTAGAAATCATATCAGCGGGGTGGTTAATAGATATGCCCATACGTTTGGCTGTAATCATCTCAACACCAATGAATAAAATGAAAATCGGGATAGCAATAAATAAGGATTGGATAAAGAAGCTCATTTTTATTCTTGGAAATTATGGTGTCCTACCTACTCGAAAGTTAAATAATAATTCTTGCCCAAAATCAGGATTAAACTCATGAAGCGTATCACCCTCAATGGTCAAAAATTTAACGCTGCCATTGATACCAATCTTTTCCGGGGCACTATTTCGATGCCACCAATGTCGCGAAATGCCATCTTCCATCTCATCTTTGAATAAAAAACGATAATCACCATTTTTTAGATTCATTTCGATTATGTAATCCGTTGAATCTGAAAAATCATCTCCTTCGTAAAATAGAGTCCCATCCAAATTAGTTATAGTAAATGAACTTTCACGGGCGCGGGCAATATCATTTGTTAATATGTGTAGCTTGAAGGATTTGGGAAAAACTTTTGGTAATAAAATAATAGATGTAGCTATATTATTAAATTGATTCTCATCTTCCATTCCATTTGGACTTTTCAAAGTTACTTCAAATTGAGGATTATTTTTCAGTCCATGCCAATTTGGAACTGGTAATGTAACTATTTCAGTATTCAGAAATTTTAATAATCCCTGCCAATGAAATTCAGTCTTTTTACGATGTTTTAATCCATATTCAATAGTAGCGGAGTATATATTATTAGAACCTGTATTTTTAATGACAATCACTGGTGGGCCTAAGCTAGGATTGAACCTTGCGTGGGTTCTTTTTGAGCTAGGTGAAATGATATCCGCCAATTCTATATCATTTTTAAAATTGGGCGGTCCATAAGAAAAAAGTTGATGTGCCATTCGGAATTCACCATCTTTTTCACCATTATCAGAATATGGTTCAATTCCATAGTCGATAACAATAGAATCCCCAGTTTTGACAAATGGTGTTAATTCAAATTCATATTCATCTACTTTTGTTCCGGGACACCAACCAGCTCGATCAAAAGGCCAGGTTCCACCTTGGGGATAAATTGGATTATTCCCACAATCTTTCCAGACATTCCATCGGAACAATTCCCAATCATTCATATAATATGTATGTGTTTTGCTATCCCACTCGCAGCAATTTCTTGGCCCGGCATGGCCATGACCTGAAATCACAGCCTTCAGTCTATAACCATCTGCATCAGGGTTTAAATAGAGCGTCGTTTTTTTTAAAATTTCATCATCTGATAAAGGCCCATATTTATAATGGCCATAAGGATAAATATTTTTAACACTTAGAATATTTCTCGTTGGTTTACCCTTGATAAAAAGAAATTTTAAATCCAACAATTCCTGATTATTACCTACTTTCAATAAAAGATCTCCATGAAGAATAGGAGAATAATCTGTCATGTCGTATGTCCACTCCCAACCTGATTCTCCCCCCATAACCAAGCGTTTTCCATAGGGTGTAACAAAACTGCCGATGGAAAATACTTCTGTTGAATCCAAACGGGGAACATGAACAAATGCATTCCAAATATAATCCCATTCCCCACATGGGTATTTATCTCCTTTTGTGGCGGAATCACATTTCAGAGTTTGCACCATAATTATTTTTGCCCAGGAATTACTGGAATCAGGAAATGCAATAATTTGTTCATATTGTGCTCCCCAACCTTCTGGGCTTGGTGTATCCCAAGTAATGGGATGAATTTCTAATGTATCTCCTTCTTGTAATGATTTAGAATAAATCATTATAAATGAAAATAGAAAAAGGACAATGTTTTGAAATTTCATGGTCGTGATAATGAAAAAATGAATTTAGGTTTGCCCATCATATTACAAGAAGATTTAATTAAATGCTAACTGATACTCACTGTCATCTATTTTATGATGATTTAAAAAATAACCTTTCAAATGTATTAAGCCGTGCTGAGAAGCTAGGAGTAACTCGCTTTATTTGTGTTGCTACAAATATAGTTGATTCCAGAGAGTGTCTCCAGTTGGCAGAAACTAATGATTCAATATTTGCCACCGCTGGGATTCACCCCCATGATGCAAAAGATGCTCCAGAAGATTTTGTTAATCAAATCTATGATCTAATGAAGATTGATTCCATGGTGGCTGTAGGAGAAATGGGCTTAGACTATTTTCGTAATATTTCCGATCCGGATATACAACAAAAAGTATTTCGAAATCAAATGAGCATTGCACAGGATTTAGACAAACCAGTNGTCTTTCATAATAGAGATGCTGATGAAGATGTGATTAGTATCCTAAAAGAATTTCCAAGNGTACGAGGTGTGGCTCATTGTTTTTCCAGTAAACTTGAAACGGCACAAGCTTTTATAGACTTAGGGTATTTCATTTCTTTTTCTGGAAATCTGACTTTTAAAAATAGCCACCTACCTGAAGTGGCGAAAGAGATTCCCTTAAATCGAATCATGGTTGAGACTGATTCGCCTTATTTAAGTCCCGTACCTCACCGTGGTAAGCTAAATGAACCGGGACATACGAAGTTTGTTGCAGAAAAATTAGCAGAACTTCATGGTATCTCTATTGAATTGGTGGCTGAACAAACATCTTCTAATGCTACAGAGCTTTTCAAATTACCGATTTGATTGATCTAAAAAAGGGCACTTTTATTTCCATTTTGAATATTTCGAATTAGATAATGAAAATCAAAAAAGCAGGCCATATTTTCAGAAAAAAGTGGGGCCAGAATTTTCTTGCTGATAATAATCTTCTTGACCGTATTGCCAGAACAATTAATCCAAAAAATACAGACTCTATTTTCGAGATTGGTCCTGGAGAGGGTGTACTTACTGAAAGGATTTTACCTGATGTAAAAGAAATAGCTGCTATTGAAATTGATCCAATGCTAATAGATCATTTAAAAAACAGATCTGTTCTAGAAGGGCTTCATATTCTCCATGGTGATGTACTTTTGCAAGAAATCAATGAATTACCTATTTCTGAGCCTGTTCGCGTGGTAGGCAATATACCATATAATATTACATCGCCTATTCTTTTTTGGCTTATTGAACAATTAGATTTTTGGACTGATGCNCATATTATGATGCAAAAAGAAATGGCCGAGCGCTTGTCCGCAGAAGTCGGGACAAAAGCTTATGGAAGGCTTTCGGTTGTGGTTGGTGCATACTTAAATGTCAAATATTGTTTTTCCATTTCGCCAGATGTATTTATTCCCAAACCAAAAGTAGAGTCCGCTATTGTACGTTTTACAAAAAAAGAAGCTCCAATAGTTCCAGATGAAAAATACAAAAAGTTTAATAAATTAGTCACTACGGCTTTCTCTCAAAGGCGGAAAATGCTAAGAAATACATTAAAAAGTTGGAATATTCCAAAAGAGATTCAGAATNAAATTGATTTCACCCGACGGCCGGAAACGCTGACGGTTGAAGAATNTGCATCCATGGTTTAACTCTTGGAAAATGGTCAGTATACCGGTAAAATCGCCGGCTTTTCTGAAGCNAGAAATTTTGTAATAAATAACCACAAACTACACTTTGGAGGTGATTTAAGTGGTTGAAGTCCAGGTAAGAGAAAAGGAATCATTTGAACGAGCCCTGCGTCGATTTAAAAAGATGTGGGAGCGAGCNGGTATTCTTNGGGAAGTTAGGACTCGATCCTTNTATGAAAAGCCAAGTGATGCAAAGCGGGAAGCTCGAAAGAAAACAGCCCGTCGTATTAAAAGGCTTGCCAGGATAGAAGCATTGCGGAACGATCCGCGTGCCAGCCGTCAGCGACGTCGNAGGCGACGCAAGTAGGCACCNGTTTGGGAATTGATGAAAGCCTCGGTTTTTCCGGGGCTTTTTTCTTTTTATNAATACCTTGAACTTAGGTCAATATAATATGGAAAACTTTTCACCAATTTTAATTCAAACTCTAAAATGGAATCTTATATCTAAATAAAATCAATTTATCATTTCTATTTGCTAAATTCATTTCTATAACTTCCATAGCTTTTTGTTCTCAACTCCTTACTTTAACCATCAATTAAAATGTTAATTAGAAGTATNTCTGGTGTTCGCGGGCTTACNAAAACACATTTAACACCAGAATCTGCAATTGTGTATGCAAAAGCGCTCCATCAATTTTTACCGGNAGGCGTTATTATAGCTGGACGTGATAGCCGTCCATCAGGAGATGATATTCTTCATACTATGATGAGTGANCTCACTCGACTTGGAAGAACGGTTATTNTTTGTGATATTGTTCCCACACCAACAATTCAATATATGGTTCACAATACGGAAGCTATTGGTGGATTTATTGTTACTGCCAGCCATAACCCAATTGAATGGAATGGGTTAAAGTTTGTTCGAGATGACAGTACATTTTTTCACCCAGAAGATTGTGAAAAATTATTTGAATTAGTAGATAAGAATACTGAACTCCCAGATGCGGATGATCCGGGAATAGTCTGGCCTGAAAAAAATGCCATTCAAAAACATGTGATCGCATGTGCCAGTTTATCCTGCATTGAGCTAACCAGAATTCAACGCCGCCATTTTAAAGTTGTGATTGATGCGGTAAATGGTGCTGGAGCTCAGGCTCTCCCTGCCATGTTAGAATCTTTAGGGTGCGATGTAATAGAAATCAATTGTGAGCCTAATGGGAATTTTACCCGAGGGACGGAACCGCTCCCAGAAAATTTAACTGATTTATCCCAAGCTGTTATTAAATATAGTGCAGCGTGTGGATTTGCTGTTGACCCTGATGCAGATCGCTTGGCCACGGTAGATGAAAATGGAAACCCATTGGGGGAAGAATATACGCTGGTATTGGCAGCAGATGGATATATGAAGGAGACCAATAAAACAGACCCATTTGTGGTGAATTTATCCACGTCTTTGGCTTTAGAAAAATTGGCTGAAGTAAATAATATTTCAGTTGCTCGGACGGCTGTAGGAGAAATTAATGTAGTAAATAAAATGAATGANATTGGTTCAGAGCTCGGGGGAGAAGGAAATGGTGGTGTAATCCTTAGAGAATGCCATTTAGGACGAGATTCGTTAGTAGGGGCAACAATGGTTTTGAATCGGATGTCCCAAACAGAAAATTCACTCGGTAAGATTCATCAGTTATTACCACAATTTGAAATTGTAAAAGATAAAGTGGATTTAGATGGTATTGATTCGGATACCTTAATCCAAAAGGTCCAATCTCTTTTTCATGATGCAGATATAAATACATTAGACGGTGTAAAGTTCACATGGGCAGATCGGTGGGTTCATTTACGGAATTCAAATACAGAGCCAATCATGCGCATCTATGCAGAAGCGGCAAATAAATTAGAAGCAAACAAGCTCGTAANCCAAATTCGATCTTGNATTTAAAGAAGATGTATTCAAAGTGGCATTTTTGCTCTAAATTTCCTTATANTAACAAAATCTTATGAATNCACAACACCATTTATATACCCANCCAATTGATGAAGTGAATACAAAGGAACGGGTAGCCAGGCTATTTTCAAGAAGCATAAAAAAGGAATCAAAGATTCAAGCTTTGGAATTAACCTTGAGCATGATTGATCTTACTACTTTAGAAGGGAAAGATTCTCTCGGTAAAGTAAAACAACTTTGCTACAAAGCAGCTCATCTTTATGATCAGTTTCCCGGATTACCAAGCGTTGCAGCTATTTGTGTTTATCCTACTATGGTTCCAATAGCGAAAGAAGCTTTATCAGGGACTAGTATTCATATAGCTTCTGTGGCCACATCTTTTCCAAGCGGGATGGCAGATTTGGAATCAAAATTGGATGAAGTAAGATCTGTCGTTGATGCAGGTGCGAATGAAATTGATATGGTAATATCTAGAGGACGATTTCTCCGTGGTGATTATAANTATGTNTCCGAAGAAATCACAAAAGTGAAGGAAGCTTGCGGAAGTGCGCATCTGAAAGTGATACTAGAAACTGGAGAACTGGTTACATTAGATAATGTACGTTTGGCAAGCGACATTGCTATGGNAGCAGGNGCAGATTTTATTAAAACATCAACAGGTAAGATTGTGCCTGCAGCCACACCGCCTGTTGTTCTAACTATGTTGGAAGCCATTAGAGATTTTCAGATAAAAACAGGGAAACGAATTGGCATGAAACCTGCTGGTGGCATTGGCACGGCAAAACAAGCCATTCAATATTTGGTAATGGTTAAGGAAACTTTAGGCCCTGATTGGCTTTCGCCAGATTTGTTTCGATTTGGTGCAAGTTCTTTGGCAAATGATGTGATTATGCAAATAATAAAACAAGATACAGGTTGCTACCAATCAAAAGATTATTTTTCATTGGATTAAAAAATTATTATGAATAAATCAGTAAATTGGGAATACAGTCCGGCGCCTGAAAGCATCGATCACATTCAATTAAAAAANCAATACAACCTTTTTATAAATGGCGAGTTTGTCCCTGCTTATCAAAAGAAATATTTTGATTCCATTAATCCAGCTAACGAAAAAGTAATTGCCAAAATTGCTGAAGCCGATGACTCTGATGTAAATAAAGCCGTAGTTGCAGCGAGAAATGCTTATAAAGAAACTTGGTCAAAAATGGGACCAAGGGAACGAGGAAAATATGTTTACCGTATTGCACGATTACTTCAAGAAAGAGCTNGGGAGTTTTCTGTAATTGAATGCATGGATGGAGGGAAACCTATTCGGGAGTCTCGTGATGTAGATATACCCCTTGCTGCTGCGCACTTTTTTTATTACGCTGGATGGGCAGATAAATTAAAGTATGCTTTCCCTGGTGTTTATCCTAAACCATTAGGTGTGGTAGGTCAAATTATTCCATGGAATTTTCCATTACTTATGGCGGCCTGGAAATTAGCACCTGCATTGGTAACTGGGAACACGCTGGTTTTAAAACCTGCTGAAACAACTTCCCTTACCGCTATGAAATTGGCAGAAATCATCCAAGAAGCCAACNTGCCACCTGGAGTTATTAATATAGTTACCGGTGGTGTTGAAACAGGACAGGCATTGGTGAATCACCCCGATATTGATAAAATTGCATTCACCGGCAGTACAGAAGTTGGAAAATATATTATGAAAGCTTTGGCTGGCTCTGGAAAAAAATATACTTTGGAGTTGGGTGGTAAGGCAGCAAATATNATTTTTGAAGATGCTNCCATTGACCAAGCTGTGGAAGGGATTATTAATTCAATATTTTTTAATCAGGGTCATGTATGTTGCGCCGGGTCCCGGCTCTACTTNCAGGAAGGCATTGCTGAACAAGTTATCTCTAAACTGAAAAATCGAATGGATTCGCTTATTGTGGGGGATCCCCTAGANAAAAATACAGACATCGGTGCCATCAATTCAAAAATACAACTTGANAAAATCAATGAATATGTACAATTGGGAAAAGATGAAGGAGGNNCCATTTATCAGTCTAAATCTGANATGCCAGATAAAGGCTATTGGTGCGCTCCGNTAATTTTCACTGATGTAAGTCAATCAAATCGGNTTGTGCAGGAAGAAATCTTTGGTCCTGTACTTGCGATCCAAACATTCAGAANTATTGATGAAGTGATTGCAAAAGCGAATAATACTCCCTACGGNCTTTCTGGTGGTNTTTGGACAGATAAGGGGGCTAAAATTTTCAAAGTGTCCAAAGAAATTCGTGCAGGTGTTATTTGGGCGAATACATTTAATAAATTTGATCCTAGTGCGCCATTTGGCGGCTATAAGGAAAGTGGTGTTGGTAGTGAAGGCGGGGTAGAAGGTCTCCGCGGTTATGTGGATTTGAATTAGGACATATGAATGGGTAAACGAGTTAAAATTCAAAAAACATATAAATTATATATTGATGGAAAATTTCCTAGGACGGAATCGGGTCGATATATAAAATGGGAAAGTCCGAAGGATGGNACAGTGGTNAATATTTGCCGTGGTTCTAGAAAAGATTTTCGGAATGCTATGGTAGCTGCAAGGANGGCTGTTGGTGGATGGTCAGGAAAAACAGCCTTTAACCGTTCCCAAATTTTATATCGTATAGCTGAAATGTTGGAAGGCAGACGGGATCAATTTACAGAGGAGCTTATGTTCCAAGGCAGTACCAAAAAACAGGCTGAAACAGAATTAGANCAATCTATTGATCGGCTTATTTATTATGCTGGTTGGGCGGATAAATACCAGCAAATTTTTAGTCGTGTAAATCCTGTATCGCTTCCTTATTTTAATTTCACCATACNGGAACCAACAGGTGTAGTTGCTGCTTTTGCACCAAATGATACATCATTACTGGGGCTTGTTTCTATCTTAGCACCTATCATCACTGGGGGAAATACAATGGTGGTTCTAGCATCTNAATCCAAGCCAATATCATCAGTCTCATTTGCGGAAGTTCTGCACACTTCGGATCTCCCTNGTGGTGTGGTAAATATTTTCACTGGCCAAAGAGATGAACTCTTAGAACATTTTTCTTCTCATATGGATGTGAATGCAATGATTTACTGTGGNGATAATAAAGCTCATATCCAAATGGTTGAATCCAATGCAGCATTGAATGTGAAGCATGCCATTATTTATTCCAATGAAGATTGGCAAAAAGAAGATCCGTATCAAATTTTGAAAACACAGGAAATAAAAACTACCTGGCACCCTATTGGAGTTTAATTTATGTCAGTNAAATCTGTTTTAGACATCATTCGGTCTAGAGCACCGGGGAAGGAACCAAGAGTTGGAATCGTACTTGGATCAGGNTTAGGCTCTTTTGTAGATCTTGTTGAAGATCAAACTATTATTTCATATGATGATTTACCGGATTTTCCCAATGCTGGAGTCCAGGGGCACGCAGGACAATTAGTACTGGGAAAAGTTTATAGAGCAGANGTCGCTATTTTACAAGGCCGAGCCCATTATTATGAAAAAGGTCATGCAGATGCAATGCGGACACCAATCCATACATTAAAAGAATTAGGTTGTGATTTACTTATTTTGACCAATGCAGCAGGAAGTTTAGTNCATGAAGNCCAACCAGGAAGCATAATGTTACTAACCGACCATATCAATTTTACTGGTGTNTCNCCATTATTTAAGGAAACAGAATCATCGCGATTTGTCGATATGGTAGATGCTTATGATCCAATGTTATGTAATCAGTTTCGTGATGCAGCTCTATCAAAAGGAATTACTTTGCATGAGGGTGTTTACATTTGGTTTTGCGGTCCCAGTTTTGAAACATCTGCAGAAATCAAAGTTGCCAAAAATTTAGGTGCACAAGTAGTAGGCATGTCCACCGTCCCAGAAGTGATCCTTGCTAGATTTTTTGGTTTAAAGGTTGCAGCTCTTTCCATTATAACAAANATGGCTGCAGGAATGAGCAAAGTTGCTTTAAGTCATGAACAAACCATGGGAAATGCAAACTATGCTGCCCATGATCTCCAATCGTTATTGGGGGAATTTCTTTCGAATTATGAAAATTCATAAAACCAATTTTTCACATATTCTTTTTTAAATAATTCCGGTTCAACAATGCTTCCTCAGGAAATCATCAGAAAAAAAAGAGATGGCCATTCTCTCAGTGGGGAAGAAATCCAATATTATATTGAAGGAATTGCTGAAGGGCTTGTAAATGAAAGTCATATTGCTGCTTTTTCCATGGCTGTTATATTTAATGGAATGACAGTGGATGAAACTTTCTATCTTACTGATCAAATGATGAAATCAGGTGATACTCTGAATTGGGATAACTTAGATGGCCCTGTGATTGATAAGCATTCTACCGGTGGTGTCGGTGATAAAATAAGCCTGTTGCTTGCACCAATTGTTGCTGCATGCGGAATCTATAATCCTATGATTTCTGGAAGGGGTTTAGGCCATACNGGAGGNACATTGGATAAGCTGGAATCGATACCTGGATATAATACTACACCTGATAATGATCATTTTCGTCAAGTTGTAAAAAAAGTNGGTTGTGCCATCATTGGACAAACAGACAATCTGGCACCTGCAGATAAAATAATATATGGCGTACGTGATGTAACAGCCACTGTTGAATCAATACCCCTAATTACTGCATCTATTTTATCTAAGAAAATAGCTGCAGGATTGGATGGACTTGTAATGGATATTAAAATGGGAAATGGTGCATTTGCAGATCAAAAAGATTTTGCTTTAGAGCTGGGTAAAAATATTATTCATGTTGGAAAAGAATTTGGAATGAAAACAACTGCACTCATCACAGATATGAATCAACCATTGGGAACTAATGTAGGAAATTCATTGGAAGTGCAGGAAGTGATTGATTATTTAACTGGATCAGAACGTGACAAACGTCTTCATGAAGTTGTTTTATCTTTATCAGCCGAGATGGTAATAATAGCAGGCTTATCCGGATCTAAAAAAGAAGCCATTAATGAAATAACCAGAGTTTTAGATTCAGGTAAAGCAGCTGAAAAATTTGAAGAAATGGTCATGACTTTAGGCGGTTCTGGTAATATACTTGAAGGAAAATTTAAACAATCAGATATAATAAAACCTATCCCAGCAACTCAAACAGGGTTCATTTCTAATATTCAAACACGGGATGTTGGTCTGGCGGTTGTTTCTTTAGGTGGAGGCAGGAAAAAAGCTAGTGATACTATTGATCACTCTGTTGGATTAACAGAGATATCAGGTTTAGGTAATTATATTGAAGTAGGTCAACCCTTAGCCATGGTCCATGCTAAAAACGAAACTCAAGCAAATCATGCCATTGAATTAATACAGCAAGCATATAGCATAAATGATTCAAAAGTGGATCCGCTCCCAATAGTTATCCAACAATTGATTTAATTCCTTATAATGGCTGACTTTATAAAAATAAAACGCGGTCTAGAATTAGAACTAAAGATTGAGTCTCTTGCCTATGGAGGCATGGGACTAGCAAGGAAGAATGACTTTGTCATTTTTGTAAACGGTTCCATCCCAGGGCAAACTGTCCAAGCTCTTGTCTATAAAAAGAAAAAAGGTTTTGCAGAAGCTCGTGTTTTAGAAGTGCTTCAAGACTCCCCCGATGCTGTAAATGTGCCTTGTGAACATTTCAGTGTTTGCGGAGGGTGTAAAATTCAAAACCTATCCTATGAAGTACAGCTTAAAGAAAAATCACATCAGACTGAAGATGCGTTTCGCCGATTAGGCGGTTTTAAAAGATTTAGGTTAGATAAAACCATTGGAGCTAATCTAATTTTCAATTATCGGAATAAAATGGAATTCACCTTTTCTCCACACCGATGGGTTCTTGGGTCAGAGCCGCAACATGTAGATAAATCCTTTGCTGTTGGACTTCATATTCCGGGACGTTATGATAAAATATTGGATATCTATGATTGCCATATCCAGCCTGAAATAGGTAACCAAATACTTAAAATTTCCAGAGACGTTTGCCGCAAAAATCCAGAATTACGGCCATATGATCCTAAAACTCACATAGGATTCTTAAGGTTTTTAATGCTTCGGTATGGAATAAATACCAATCAGCTCATGGTGAATATTGTCACCGCTTATGATGATTTAAATAAATTGTCCCCACTAACGGATGCATTGTTGGACCAAGTACCGGAAATCACATCTATGATAAATAATGTAAACACTCGAAAAGCAGATGTAGCCTTTGGTGAGTATGAAACAATTATATATGGTTCATCAACCATAGAAGAGAAAATTGGCAAATTGACATTTGAAATTTCAGCCAATTCATTCTTCCAAACAAATACCATACAGGGTCAAAGATTATATGATGAAGTAGCGAAAGTCGCCAAGCTTTCAGGCGAAGAAATTGTATATGATTTATATTGTGGTACGGGAACGATTGGGTTGTACCTGGCCAATGAAGCTAAAAATATCTATGGATTTGAAGTGATTCGTTCAGCGTTAGAAGATGCGGAAAGAAATGCTTTAAAAAATGGAATTGAAAATGTAAAATTTTTAAAAGCGAATTTGGATACATTTTTTAAATCGGGCCAACTGCCAAAACGAATCCCAAAGCCGGATGTGATTATTGTTGACCCTCCACGTGCTGGCATACATCCGGATATGTTACAATACCTGCCAAAGCTAAAAGCTAAGAAAATTATATATGTGTCTTGTAACCCAACCACTCAAGCTCGGGATGCAAAAGTATTGGTAGAAAAAGGGTACAATATAAATGTTGCAGTCATGGTGGATATGTTTCCTCATACACAACATATTGAAACAGTTTTGTTATTTTCTAAGTAGTGCCTTTGAGAATCGAGATTCTGAAATCTCACTATCAAACTCAATTTCATCAATTACCCATTCTGTTCCTTTGCTATTTCGTTTTAATTCATCCTTAAATATAAAACGAGACGGAAACCACCTATTCTGTACATTTTTGATGCCGTGCATAGTAGATGTTTTTAGTAGTTTACCGCTTTTGGCATATAATTCTTCTTTCATGGGGACCAGGTATTCTTTGTCAATCCATGCTCTGCGCATAGGGTAAGATAATCCTTTCACTTTGGCTGTTAACATCATTATCCAATGATCCCTTCCATCAATTTCAACAGAACCTTCTATTTTAGCATCGTAGAGATCCATCAATGGACGGTCTTCCATCATATCACTGTAGGACATATCTGACCCCATAACAGATTGACGTAGCATATGGCCAGAGATCTGGATCACTCGATCTGTTTGTGGCGAATAGGTCCAAAGCTTATCGCCTAATTTGAGCATTTTTGTACCCGCTTCTCTGGGTGGAGATAAATATTCGGTGAATGCTTTATCTGTTCCCACAACCCAATTACGGGATTCAATGGTACGACTCGCCCGCCTACTGTGTACAACCATTTTGCTTGTCAGTATCCGGGATTTCGCATTCATATTTTTATCCATAGCCTGAATAATATCATCCACAGTCATTTCTTTGGATTGTCCCGTAATAAATGTGAAAGAAATTAAAAGAATAACAAATTTAATCATGTTTCCAGTTCCTTGAATAATTGCGCCATTTCCCGTTTGTATATGCCCAGGCCAGCTAGCATGGTACCTAGTAAAGTGGCCAAAACGCCAGGAATAAATCCAATAAAAAATAGATCTGGTGTAACTTGAGCATAAAATATATTGGGCATCACCATAGACGAATTTGATAATGCCTCTATTCCTTGCGTGTAATCTATGCCATACTCCTGGACATAATAGGTAATAGCAAGCCCAATGCCCGTTCCCATTATCGTTCCGGTTAATCCGATGATTAACGCTTCAGAGATCATAGATCGGTAAACCTGTCCCTTGGACTCCCCAAGAGCTAGTCGTAATCCGACTTCACCATAGCGGCGCAGACCGCTCATGAGTCCCATGTTCCAGAGAACAACCATCACCACGACTAAAAATACTCCTCCCATAATAGACATCATTGCATCGCTTATATCTACTATTGATCCCATCTGATTTCCATCCCGTAGGGCAAGCATAAAAGGACTAAAAATATCCATACTGTCACTATAGGTTTCATTATATGTTGTACGAAGTATAACGGCTGCTTCGTCATCATAATATAACGAGTGGCTAAATCCGAAAATGGCTGAAGCAGCGTTATCCATATTCAACGCATTGCGGGCGCCGGAGAGGTCAACAAGCATCATTTGCCTGTCTGTCTGTCCCTTACGCAAGTTAAACGTGCCTGCAATATTGAAATTGTAGGTTGTAAAAGCATTATTCATGGTGGAACCTATAAATGTGACTCTCTCTCCAACTTTTACGTTTAATTGATTCGCCAATTTTGAACTAATAAGAGCATCATCTTTATTCTTAGGCAGTGTTCCACTCAATATCAATTTTTCCAATTCCCAAATTTCAACTTCACGAGATCCAGAATTAAAGAAATCAATACCAAAAGCAAGCACGGGACCCTGTGCTTTTGTTTCACCCACTTCGTCTGGAACATCTAATAACCCTGCAAAGGTAATTCGCGGTAACCAGAAAAACTCCGGATAATTCTGACTTAGCTCATGAACAAGCTTATCTACTCCCAATAAGGCCAGGTCATTGGGCATGAGTTGGCTTTCTTCATTGTAGGCGCGTGTAACTACTTTTTCATGACCGGTCATGATCACGGCGGTGTCAAGTAGCATACTGTTCATAGTACCTTTCATAAAGCCGAGCGAGAATATAACGAGTGCAACTGTAAGCGTTATTACCAAAACCGGGAACAGACTGCGGGAACGGTCTCGGAGTAATCCTTTAGTTAAAAATTTGATCATGCTATCGCCTTACCTCTCAGAGCATCTGTTGGTTGCATTCGTGTGATGCGCCTGGCCGGTATATAGCTCACAATCAATACAACCAGTGAAACAAGAATAGTAGTTGATAAAACTAGGCCTATGGTATAAACCGGTATCAGTCGTTTTGCGATGATCAAACCCATCTCGGTGTAATCAATTGGCAACGGTATTCCATATACACCAAAATACCAGAGTGCAGGACCAAAAAAGATGAGTGTTGCTACTGCTGCCAATATTGCATTGAGACCTCCTTCCAAGGTGAAAAGTCCTACCACTCTTGGACGTGTCATACCTATTGCCATGAGTGTCCCGATCTCTCTTCCTCGGCGAAAGATAGATAATACTTGAGCATTAAAAATTCCCATGGAAGCCAAGGCTAATAGGATCATATACATGACTTGGGCCTGAGGCTTGTCTGCTTCAATAATAGCTTCCATATCCTGGACTAGATAATTAATATCGCGGGGAATCCAACCACCAAGGTTATGAACTAAAGGCACTCCTTTTTCAAAGGTCACGTAAGTGGCTTCATTTTCCATGGCTAGCATAGATCGGGCTTTATCCAGTGGTATCCAGATATGGCCAATGTCAAGTTTGAAATTTTCCGTATCCATAATGTGTACAACCGTACCTTCATCTGCATCATAAGTTCGATCAGCATCCAGCCAGCGGATGATAAAGGTATCACCCACTTTCAGATTTGTATTGCTGGCCATTCCTTTACCGATCAAGACGGGAATTGATATATCATTGTTTTTTGAAAGTGCATTAGTTGGCATATTTACAATACTTTGACCCGGTGGAATACCCTTCATAATGGCAGGCATGATGCGACCTGCGGGATAGATGGATGCCTGGCTTACCAATACTGGAAAAGCATTATTTTGATTTACCAATGATTGTATTTCTTCTGGCAGGGATGAATGAGCATCTTTAAATGTCATGGGATCCAGTGGGTCGTAATCCGGGTGCCAATAAGCGCCACCGGCAATTTCTGTATCCATGGTGACTTGTTTGGCGTGTTGCAGCATGCCATTATACATTGCTGACATGAACAGGATTAAGAAAAATGAAAAAGCGGTTACAAGAACATTCAGAATAGTACGTAACCTAGCGCCCAACAGATTCTTGATAGCAATCTTAAACAGCATTAGGATTTCTTTCCATTAGGGTTCTCAATCTTTTTATCTTCAGTTATTTGGCCATCTCCTAAGCGAATTATACGTCTTAAGTAGGCCATGATTTTTTCATCATGTGTAGCAAAAACAAAGGAAGTATCTAACTTTTCATTTAAATCTGTGAGGATTTTCATAATTTGATGAGAATTTTCTGCATCCAGATTAGCGGTTGGTTCATCTGCCAACACAAGTTCTGGTTGATGGACAATTGCTCTGGCAATAGCCGTTCGTTGACATTCACCTCCGCTCAACATATTTGGCCGAGAATTTAGCTTATCGGTTAGTCCGACAGATGTAACCGCTTTTTTTACCATATCTTTCCGCTCTTCCTGCTCAACCTTATTCAAGATCAGTGGTAGTTCTACATTCTCAAATACAGTGTAGACTGGCAACAGGTTATAGCTTTGGAAAATAAAACCCATATGTTTTCGGCGCAGGCGCGCTCGAGCGTTATGGGACGTATCATTTAGAGCATTGTCTAATACGTTGACCTGCCCTTCAGTGGGAGAATCCAATCCGCCGATAATATTTAATAGTGTTGTTTTTCCTGATCCAGATGGCCCAACTAAGCCAGTGAATTCACCTTTGTTAATGGTCAGATCCACATCTTTAAGTGCTGTGAAAAAACTGCCACCTACTGGAAACTGCTTTGTAAGGTTTTCAATAGTTACTACAGAATTATTTTGCATTATTATATCCTAATGATTATACATGAAGACGAATTTTAGGTTCGTGCCAAAACCAGCCACTGTATTAGGCAGGAAATAAGCAGCTTCATTATAATCAGATCGTTTTGGATTAATTGAAATGATAAAATTTAAAGCATATTGATCATAAGTTGCAGTCAGGCGTAAAAAGTTATAATTCTTTTTTTCTTCCCAATTAAATTGATAAATAAACATGAGCTGATAAACCATGCCTAGGGGTACACTGGCCATTAAAGCTGTTTGTGTAGAGTTCGAATCAATTTGATAATCTTTTACCAACATAGATTCAGTCATAAGCATGATCCCGGTGGCAATTGGCAAGGTGTAATCAGCTCCTATGGTAACCAGTGCAATATTATTTTCTTTAGAAAATAAAAAAGCACTTTCATTCCAAAAGCCAATAAATCCGTCGTATCTAAAATCCAGGGCCATTCTGTTATGAGCTTGATCAATCAAGACTTTGGTTTGACCGATCATTTGTAACGAGTTTGTGGGGTCATGATGGAATGTTATTCCCCATTCGCCCAAAAGAGTCGAAATCTCTCCCCGTCCTCCATAAGAAACAATTTTGTGATCGTTTTGGACTGCCCATGTCCAAATACCTATTGAATTGGATGGAAACCATCTGAGTCGAAAAGCTTCTACGCCATCTGTCTGACCGGTAGGGTCCTTTATATCAAATGTATCAAACCATGAAAGCGATCGGAGAATTTGTGTGGGTCCAAAAATAATTTTTTGAAGACCAAGCCTAGCTTCGATTTTCTCACTTGAATATCTTGCCCATAAACGATTGTTCTTATATATCTTATTATAGAGCGAATCTCCTGAGTAGTCTTTTTTTAACCTATAACTCCATTCTGCATCTAGAAAAGTATTACTAGATAATTCCTTTGCTATAGATAAAGTAGGGATATAGTCTATACTTGATTCATAAGTTGGCAGATTTCTTGGAGCATCATCACCTATTAAGCCGCTTAGCGTAAACATTCCCTTAAGTGAAAGATTTTGACCAATGAGATAACAATATAGAATATTACCCAAAACAACAATTTTGATTTGATATATGTTTTTTCTAGTTCTCATTTTTTCTTGGATTCGGCAATATTAAGCAAAGTGCCGGTAATAGTGTAAGGTCACAAAGAAGAGCAGTCCCAACCATAACTGCCGATAATAGTCCAAATTGATATGTAGGAAGAAATGCAGAGAGTAATAATACAGAGAACCCTGCAACCAATATAGATGTAGTAATCAAAAGTGCAGAGCCTGTATGGATTATGGTTGCTTTAATTGCATTTACTCGGTTTAAACCGTTTCTTAATTCTCGTCTGTATCGTAGTAAAAAATGTAAACTGTCGTCAACTGCTATTCCCAGAGCCACTGCAAATGTCATTGCCGTAGGCGGACGTATTGAGATACCAAGCCAAGCTAAGATACCTAAAACAGAAAAGATGGGGATCAGGTTTGTTACAAGGCTAGCGAAAAGGATGGAGTTAGTACGGAACATAATTGCCATAATTATACTGATGAATATCAAAGCTAGTCCAAGACTATTAACCAGGGCTTGTACTAGATAATCATTCGTGTTTAATGCTACTACAGTCGTGCCAGTATAATCAATAGAAACCTTTTCAGAAAAAATGTCTGAAAGTGAATCAAGTTTGGTATAGATCTGTTTCATCTCATTAGATGTTTTATCTTCTATGAGACCTGTTATTCTAAGCACATCTCTTCCTTCATTTATTAGATTGATTTGACCACTTGATTGGTTTTCAATTATTTGGTTTAATAATATTTCATCACTGACACTAGCTTTGTTTCCTGCCTGAATCCGTTTTGCAGATTCCAGTAAATTATTTACTGAAAAAAACCGACTGTTTTTCAACTCAGATTCAAGTAGCTGTTGAATTATTTTAGATAACTGCAAAACTTCACTATCAATAGGAACTTCATTCTGCTTCATTTCTTTTGATTTGGTTTTTACTAAAATTTCAAACGGTAATACACCACCAAAGTTTTTCTCTGTTAATTTGAGATCCTGATACAATTTATTTTTAGGTCTTAAATCATCCATGAGTGATGAATCGGTAGAAATATCTTTAATCTTGTAAATACATATTGCAGATATGAGACTCGGAACAATGATAAATGCCCATGGGTTATTGGGGATAATTCTTGATAACCAAATAAGAAAAGGTTCAAATGTATCTTTTTTTCTAACTTTGAATTGTTGTGAAAAAATAATTCCGGATGGTACTATTAATATGGATACCAGCCAGGCAAACATTACCCCAATAGAGATTTCCATACCAAATTCTCTAACAATTTGAATAGATGTAGTCATGAGCGCCAGAAATCCAATTGCTGTTGTAACACTAGTTAGAAAAATTACTTTTGTCATCTGGTTCATGGTCGTAAGCATTGCTTCCAGTGGATCTGAACGATATTTTATGAAATTTTCCCTGAACCTTGCTTGGATATGGATTGCATCACTTATACCAATAATAATTAAAAGCGTAGGCACTATATAAGTCATAATATTTATTTCTAATCCAAATATTCCCATAAAGCCTAATAACCAGATTACAGTTATTATCACTGTTAGTGTAGGTAATAAAACATAGACCCAGTTACGAAAAATAAAACTAAGAATGGAAATAAAAATAACCGCTATTGGAGGTAAAAAAATAAAATTGTCTCGAAGCATATAGCGAACATATTCTGTTCTCAAGACAGATACTCCTGAATACGTCCATTCTGCAGAAGTCTTTGATGTAAGAATTTTTATTTCTTCAAGAAGTTCAGTGCGCCTACCATGATTATTGGCATTATCTTTTAGAGATATAATTATTGAACCATATTGTAAATTTTTAGAGATTACTCTACATCCTATTGATGGGTCTTGTTGTATATAACTCAATTTTTTAAAAATTGTATCCTTATCCCATGGAAAATAATCATCATGTAAATTTCCTAACCAAGCGTTAAGGTCTATGTCACTTAAAGTGAAAATAGATATTACATTCTTTACGCCATCTAATTCTTCTATGCCATAAACCAACTCCTCGAGCTCAATATAAAGTTGTTTCTCGAAGACATCTGTTGGCTTATATATGATTGTTAAAACATTATCTTCCCGCCCAAAAGTATCTCTAAATGAAAAGTATTTTTCAACTCCAGGATCCTTTTGTGAAAATAAATGCTCAATGGAAAAATCAATTTTTAGATTCGGAATAAAAAAAGAAAAAAAAAGCGAAATGATAAAAACACTGGATAGTATTATCCTAGGATGATTTATTATAAACTTAGAAAAACTATTTAACATACCATCAAATAAAAATTAATTTTCAGAAAAATCATTTTATAAATGTAAAAATTCAGTCGAAAAAACTGTAATGAGCTTACAAATTAATTTATGAAATATTTTCTAATTATATTGCAGCATCCAAATTGTCATCATTAGCATTACGCTGTTTTCAATGATGGTTGCTTTAGTCATAGGCAGTTTTAGGGATGTACCCAGACACGCACACTGGATCGAGTTTTTATTTAGTAATACTTTCGTAACCCCAACGGTTGTTAGGCCAAGAATTACCAGAGTTGTAATCAATGCAAATTGGAGCTTTAATCTGAATAAAAATAATATCCCTAAAATTGTCTCAATGAATGGGTAGGACCATCCATAAAAAGGCATAATTTTCGCAAGTGGATCATATTTAGCAAATGAATCTGGGAAATTTTTATAATCTAGGAATTTAAAAAAACTGAAAACAATATAAAAAATCCCCATAAAATCATACATGAAATTTCTTACGTTAAGATCAGTCCTATTTATGATCAGAGTTGAAGCTGTGATATAAAAAAAGATAAGAAAAAGTGGGTATAACTGTCTTAAGTCAGATTTATTTTCAATTATGGGTTTTTTATTTGGTGATGTTTCTAGTTCATTTAATGTATATTTTTCTGGCAGTGCTGTCTGTAAGATATTTATGGAAACGGGTGCTGATGTGGTCAAATAAACGGAATTTGATTCCAAAGAAACTTCAGCATTCTCAACCTGTTTGATAATTTGAAGTTTATCTTTAATTAAAACCACACATTCACTGCAAGTCATACCTGAAATATTATATTTTTTTGTTTGACTCATGTAATCTGTTTTATTTCATTGCCCTTTTCCACCCAACCTTCATTTATTACACGGGCATACCAACCTCGTCTTTTTAAGGTGGTTTTAATAAATTCATTTATCTTTCGTTTGCCCACATAAGGAAGTACGGAAAGGTTAGTACATGGATCACACTCCAAAGAAATTTCCAAGATACAATCCCCAATTTGATATTGTTGATTTGGTTTAAAGTGGCAATGTTTAAAACCAGAAATTGTCAAATTTTCACCTAGATCACCAGGTCTTACAGGCCAACCTTCATTATTCAATTCATCTATGGTTTCAACAGGATAAAGTAAAACGGCCATATCAGGGTCATTATGTTTTTTGTTTTTCCGCCAATGATTATAATCACCTTCCAAGCCCATTTTAGAAATATGAACACGATGAACAGAGTTTTTGGGTAAACCATGTTCACCACGCACGCTCGGTTTTATATTTATTTGATTAATTATTTTCATAACTCAAATCAAAAATTACTCTTTTATATCATTGTACATCCAATCATTATAAAGTTTTAATAATTGATGTGTCATTTTGCCAATTAAACAACCATTAATTAAATGCTTATCTACTTGTATGATAGGAACAATTCCGGAGCCGCTGTTTGTTAAGAACAACTCATCCAAAGAGCAAATTTCATTCTGACTCAATGATTCAAAAGTAACTGGGTAGGGTGAATATTTAATGATTGTTTGTCGCGTGATACCTGGTAGAACATTACCCTCGCGTGTAAATAGTTTTCCATCCTTTACCCAAAAGATATTACTTCGACTGCCCTCCAAAATTGAGCCATCATTATCAATCAATATCGCTTCAAAACAATTTTGTTTTTCAGCCAATTTCCATGCATCATAACACACTTTATAATTGGTCGTTTTTAAATCTGGAGTTTCCCGTGAACCCAATACTGTAATGGCAGAAACCCCTTTATAAATAATTGGATCTAAATTTAATGATGAAGTATAGATAATTAATTTGTTAGGGACGACCAAAATTCGTGCCCGCTGATTTGGATCGTGGAAAGATGTAACAACCCGATTTACCATATTTAACAATTCTTTTTTTCGATAATGGATGGGAAGTCCAGTCAATTTTGCTGAACGAAAAATGCGATCTAAATGTGAAGCTAAAAATACAGGCCTATAATCCAAAGTACGAAATGTCTCATACAGCCCTTGTTTAAATGCAAAAGTATTTTCTCCCAGCTTGAGAGACTCAGGGGGAATCCTTTCCCATTCATTATTAACAAGTGCTGTTATCATGGTTGAAAAGACATAGCTTTTGCTAATGTTTCCTCATATTCATCGAAACAATTTGAATCCACGGTAATACCACCTCCAACACCCAGTGTTAATTTATCTTTTTGCTGTACAACAGTCCGAATAGCAATATTAAAATTAAGGGTGCCATCAGGTAGGATGTATCCTATTGTGCCGGTATAAACACCTCTTGGGTTTAATTCCAATTCATGTATGATTTCACAAGCTCGTTTTTTCGGGCATCCGGAAATAGAACCGCCGGGTAGCATGGAGATTAAAGCTTCTATAGGACTCAAAGTTGATTTTAAAGTGCCCTGTATTTTTCCATAGGTATGGAATACTTTTTCTAATTTTTTTACAGATTTTGATTCAAAAACTTTTACTGAGTCTGTTTCACAGACTTTACCTAGATCATTCCTCAAGAGATCAATAATCATATAAAGTTCTGCCTGTTCTTTTTCGCTCCTAAGTAGCATACTCAAATTGTACTTATCTTCTTCTTTTGTGTCCCCTCTTACTATAGTTCCTTTGATAGGTTTTGTGGTGATAATACCATTTTTAATTTTTATAAATTGTTCCGGCGATAAGGAATGGATTGCCCAATTATTTGTTTCAAAAAATGCACAGTATCCAACCTTATTATTTTTCCTGAAACTATAGAATAAATTTTCTGCTGGGACATTAGCTAATGATTTGAGATGATAAGTATAATTGATTTGGTAAAAATTGCCTCTAAAAATATGATCTTTTATATGTTTAAAATTAGTTTCATAAGTTTTTTTAGATATAGTGGGTCCAAAGATTTCCCATCTCGGCATGGAAATTTTTGCAATAGGATTTGGTTTTTCACTACTATCAAAAGCGCAAAAATAAACAGCAGGTATGTCTTTATAATTATCTACAGGAACACCCATTTGTTTTACACCATATTCATAGGTTATAAATCCAGCTAAAAACCTTCCAGTATGTTTATGAATGAAATTAACCAATTTTTCTGGCGAATCATCAATCTCAAGGGAAAGCGTATCAATTGGGTTACTAACTGAAATATTCACCCAATCTGATTGATCATTGCCTAGGAAAACTGCTTTTTTAAACATTAAGAAAATTCTCCAATATTTTCGGACCCATAGGTGTTAAAAATGATTCAGGGTGGAATTGAACACCAAATAACGGTAAAGCTTCATGTTGGATTCCCATAATTTCATGATCATTTGTCCAGGCAGTTTTAAAAAAGTTTTCTGGTACAGAATCCAGTGATAGGGAATGGTATCGGGCTGCTTGAAAGGGAGAAGGAATTCCTTTAAAAATCCCTGAATTCATGTGATGAATCAATGATGCTTTTCCGTGAAGAATTCGTTGTGATGATTTTACAGTTGACCCAAATACTTCTCCAATACACTGGTGCCCTAAGCATACACCGAGAATGGGCTGTTTGTTCATGTATTCTTGAATAATTTGTTTTGAAATACCTGATTCAGATGGTGTTCCTGGTCCGGGGGATATGATTATTTTTTCCGGTAAAAACTCATCCAGATTAATATTTGTATCATTTTGTATAACTTGAACAGTTTCGCCAAAAGATTCAATTAACTGAGCAAGGTTGTAGGTAAATGAATCATAATTATCGATTAGAAGAATCATTGATAAATATTATTTATGATGACTTATTTTGAACAACTTTTTCGTCTGCTTTTAATTTTTTATTGCGTTTCCACTCTAATTGTCCCCTGGTTAAAAGCAAAAATCTTGATACGCTGAAAAGTAAAAATGGACCTATCATTCTAAATTCAAATGTGGTTAGAAATACATAAGGATCAAACATAATTGTTATCAAGAATTATGGGATTTGAATTCATCATGTACCTAAAAATAAGAATGGTTGATTTCAACTTGATATTAAGTCAGGTTTCCAATGAAAGGGGCATTGAATTGTCGTAAAATCACTGACCCTATTTTCACCAAAATTTAATTATTATTTAATAAACTTTTATGTCATCACCTACTTTAGAAAAAGCATATAATCCTGCAGCTATAGAGGATAAGTGGTACTCGCACTGGTTAGAAAAAAAATATTTTCATGCTGATGAGCATTCTAAAAAGGAGCCTTATACTATCGTCATCCCACCGCCTAATGTGACGGGTATGCTAACAGTAGGCCATGTTTTAAACAATACTATTCAGGATATCTTAATTCGCAAAGCCAGAATGGAAGGTAAAGAAGCTTGCTGGATCCCAGGGACAGACCATGCATCTATCGCAACAGAAGCAAAAGTGGTTGCCATGCTTGAGGAAAAAGGTATAGATAAAAACGAATTAAAACGAGATGAGTTTTTAAAATATGCTTGGGAATGGAAAGATAAATATGGTGGAATTATTATTCATCAGTTAAAAAAACTTGGCTGTTCCTGTGATTGGAACCGTGAGCGGTTTACTATGGATGATGGGTATACAAAAGCAGTCTTATCCGCATTTGTCAAGTTGTATGAAAAAGGGCTTATTTATAAAGGATATCGTCTAGTGAATTGGTGCCCAGCTTCAAAATCTGCGATTAGTGATGAAGAAGTCATACACAAGGAAAAAAATGGGTACTTATGGCACTTTAGATATCCAATTACTAATTCTGATGAATTTTTAGTAGTAGCTACCACACGACCAGAAACTATGCTGGGGGATACGGCTGTTGCTGTACATCCTGATGATGAAAGATATCAACATTTAGTAGGAAAAACGGTGAAGTTACCCTTGGTTGGGAGGGAAATTCCAATAATAAAGGATGCTTATGTGGATCCTGAATTTGGGACTGGATGTATTAAAGTAACACCAGCCCATGACCCAAATGATTTTGCTATGGGTATAAATCATAAATTAGAGTTCATCAATATTATGAATGATGATGCGTCCATGAACCAAAATGTACCGAATGAATATATTGGCTTATCACGTGAAGAGACTAGAAAAGCGGTTTTAGCTGATTTGGATACTCTAGGATTATTAGAGAAGACAGAGGATTATGTTAATAAAATAGGGTTTTCTGAGAGAGGACATGTACCAATTGAATTTTATATGTCCGAACAGTGGTTTATGAAAATGGACAGATTGGTGGAACCGGCAATAGCAGCAGTAAATAACCGTAATATCAAATTCCATCCAGAACACTGGACAAAGACATATAATCATTGGATGGAAAATATAAAAGATTGGTGTATAAGTCGTCAATTGTGGTGGGGACATCAAATCCCTGTTTGGTACCATAATAATGATTCTGAAAAGGTTCATGTATCTGTAGAAGGACCGGATGACCCTGAAAATTGGACACAGGACCCAGACGTTTTAGATACTTGGGCTAGTTCGTGGTTATGGCCAATGGGAGTCCATACTTGGCCAGATAAAGATGCTAGCCTATCTAAATTTTATCCAACTGAAGCACTGGTTACTGGACCGGATATCATCTTTTTCTGGGTTGCTAGAATGATTATAACTGGGTATGAATTTTTAGGTGATCTTCCATTTAAAGATGTATACTTCACTTCCATCCTAAGAGATACCCAAGGAAGAAAACTAAGTAAATCCTTAGGTAATTCTCCAGATCCAATTGATTTATTTGAAGAATATGGGACAGACGCAGTACGGTTTAGCATCATGCTTATGGCTCCACAAGGATTAGATGTTTTATTTTCAAAAGACCGTTTAGAAATTGGTCGTAATTTTATGAATAAACTATGGAATGCCTGTCGTTTTGTTCAAATGAATATTCCTGAAAATTGGGATGAGGAAGGTGGATTGGAAGGTGAATTAGATTTACCAGAGCGATGGATATTAAGCCGTTTATCAAAAACAATTACAGATTATAATCGTCAACTAGATCGTTTTCATTTTAATGAAGCTGCAAAAGTATTATATGAATTCATATGGAGTGATTTCTGTGATTGGTATGTTGAAATTGCAAAAACTAGGTTCTACGGTGATAGCGAGTCGGCAGCAAATCTGACAAGGTCTGTTGCATTAAAAATTATCCGAACTGTTTTGGCATTGCTCCATCCATATTCACCATTTATTACTGAAGAATTGTGGAATAATTTCAAACCTAAAGAAGCTGTAGATTTAATTGTAACAACGTGGCCTAAATCCTGGTCTTACAATTCGGAATCAGCTGAAAGTGATATGAACTTATTGAAAAATATAGTTACTGCGATTAGATCTATCCGAAGCAGAATGAATGTACCTCCTTCTAAATTCTCAAATATTTATATCCGGTGTTCAAACAAACAAGAAAGCTTTCTGTCCAATAACCAGATTCTTTTAAGAGCCTTAGCTCGATTGGATGAAATTTCAATTGGAGAAAGCATAGAAAAGCCTGGTCAGTCTGCGACAATGGTAGTTGATGGTATGGAGTTGTATATCCCTTTAGGCGGTTTAGTTGATTTAGGTCAAGAAAAACATCGAATGGAAAAAAGAATTTCAGAAATAAACAAGCTCATTATTGGGATTAATAGTAAATTGTCCAATGAAAAATTTATTACCCGTGCACCGGAGCATATAGTAGAAAAAGAAAGATTAAACTTATCTAAATTATCCGAAGAATTAGATAAAGTAACAGCTAACATGGAGATGCTTCAATGAGATTATTGAGTTCTTTATTGCTAACAGGATTTATAATAGCGCAGTCTGAAGATGCCACTCTGACTATCTATAAAGACGGAACAGCCCTTATAAAACAACCTGTTGGTTGGTCTATACCATCAGGGCTTAGTTATGTCACTTGGAGCAGTTTACCAAATGGCATCCATCGAGATACCCCATTTTTGAATTTGGATGGTGCTGTTATCATTTCTCAAAGATTTAATGATAATATTTTCACAGGTACTGATTATTTCAAAAAACTGCGAGGTGAAGAAATTCAAGTAAAACCTAAAGATAGTAAAGTTGTAAAAGGAACTTTGTTGGAAATTAGCAGTGGATCTGTAACTATTTCTCATAATAAAGGTATTTTATCATTTAATCGTAACGAACTAGAATTTTTAGGAAGTGGGAATGGTGATATAGATGCCCCTACCTTTAATCCATTTTTATCTTGGGATCTACAATCCAAAGAAGAAAAAATGGTTAAGGGAGAATTGGTTTATAAATCAAATAATTTTTCTTGGTCGACAGTTTACCGTTTGAAAATGTTAGATGAGGAAAAAGGAGAACTTATCGCAGAAGCGGTAATTGCAAACAGTTCCGATATGGAATTTGAGGGTGCAAAACTTCAATTGGTAGAGGGTCATTTAAACCAAGCCGGGAAAAAAAAGCCAAGGCCAAGTCGTATTGCTCATTCGGCTATGGCGTCAGAAAGTATTAAACCTATGATGGAGAAAGGCGAATTGGGTGACTATCATATTTATGCATTAAATGACATCCATGATCTTGAAGCAAAGGAAAATTTAACAGTTCGTATGTATGGCCCTCTGGATGTAGGATATATAAAAACATATGTTTTTGAGAATAGTGAAAGGCGGCAAAAGGAGGAACCAATGGAAGTTCGCATAACGATGGAGAATACAGAATCCAATGGTTTGGGTATATCGCTACCTGGTGGTAAAGTTGAAATGTATTCTTTCACTGAAGCGGGTGGGTTAGAATACATTGGCGCAGATGATATGGGTCAAGTACCAAAAGGGCAGTCCACTAAATTGGTTTCTGGAAGGGCTTTTGATGTAATTGGAAAACGCCGTGTTTTGAATTATGATCGTCAAAGAAAAAGTGAGGAAGCCGTTATTGAGATTCAAGTGACTAATGCTAGAAATAAAAATATAAATGCTTTGTTAGTTGAACATATTAATGGTGACTGGGTTATAAAGGATGAGTCATTGAACTACCTAAAAAAAGATGCTTCAACTATCCACTTTCCGTTATCTCTGAGTGCCGGTGAAACAAAAATTGTCTATTATACGTACAGGAAAGAATGGAAATAACCCCAATCGGGGAACTAATTTGAAACTTTCAACGCCAATCTCGCAAATCAAAGGCATTGGACCAAGGCGAGAGAAAGCATTAATTGATCATGGCGTATCCAATGTTCACGAATTACTTTATTATTTTCCTAGACGCTATTTAGATCGTACTACAATATCACCTATTCGAAATTTCACCAAGGGAGATATAGTAACCTTAATTGGCAAGGTGGAGACATTTGGGGAAAAATCAACTCGCAGAGGTAAAATTTTTCAAGCTATTGTTACTGATGGAACTGGTTTATTGACTTTGACATGGTTTAATGGAATTCGATATATAAAAAATCTATTTCAAATTGGAGATAAAATAGCAATTCATGGGAAGGTGGACTTTTACAATGGATTTACAATCACACATCCAGAATTCGATAAATTAGATAAAGATGATGACCCTGCAAGTACTGGTAAGGTGATACCACTTTATCCTCTAACAAAAGAATTAAAGGAAGTTGGTTTAGACCAACGTATTTTAAGGGGTTTAGTGCAAGATGTCTTATCAACCAACATTCCCATCCCAGAAATTTTTCCTTCATCTATTTTAGAAAAATACAATTTAATTGATCTTCGTAAAGCACTTAATGATATTCATTTCTCGGATAGAATTAGCAATTTGGATCATGCAATTAGAAGGTTAAAATTTGACGAGCACTTTTTTTTACAACTTCTCATGGCGCTCCGGAAAAAGAATTTACAATACGCTGGTACGATTCCATTAAATGACATTGGTCCATATTTTAAAATAATTTCAGAATCATTGAATTTTGAATTGACAAACTCTCAGAAAAAAGTAATCAAAGAAATTCATTTTGACCTGAAAAAGACAGTCTCAATGAATCGTTTATTACAAGGTGATGTGGGTTCAGGAAAAACAATTGTTTCAATATTGGTTTCAGCATTGGCTGTTGGTAATGGTGTTCAGGTTGCTGTAATGGTGCCCACAGAAATATTAGCGAATCAGCATTTCAATTCATTCAATAAAGAATTGAATAAGGCGAAAATTACCTGCGCACTCTTAGTGGGTAATATGAAAAAATCTGAAAGGGAACCTATCATAGAATCATTAGCATCTGGAAAGATTTCTGTGGTAATTGGAACCCATGCATTGATTCAAGATGATGTAAATTTTAAAAACCTTGGTTTAGTTATTGTTGATGAACAGCACCGTTTTGGTGTGAATCAAAGAGCTAACCTGATTAAGAAGGGATTCAGTCCCCATTTCCTAGCAATGACCGCAACGCCAATACCCAGAACACTATCCATAACCTATCATGGTGATATGGATTTGTCAATAATAGATGAAATGCCAGCAAATCGAATTCCCATAGTCACGAAAGTTATAGAACCAGCTAGAATTCAAAAAGTATATCAATTTATACGAGATGAAGTAAAGTCCGGAAAACAGTGTATGATTATTTATCCATTGGTTGAAGAATCTGAAAAATCAGATTTAGCAGCAGCAGTTGAAGCTCACCAAAAACTAAATGAGATTATCTTTCCCAATCTTAATGTGGGATTAATACATGGAAAAATGAAAGCAGAAGACAAAGAAAATATAATGAGCAAATTTGCCAAGAATCATTTAAATATTCTTGTATCAACTACAGTAGTTGAAGTTGGTGTAAACATACCCAATGCAACCATTATGTTGGTAGAACATGCTGAACGATTTGGATTGACACAATTACACCAACTCAGAGGTAGAGTTGGCCGTGGTGCAGAAAATAGTTATTGCATCCTCGTAAAGCACAGTTTGACAGATACATCTCGAGTTCGATTAAATATAATGGAAGAAACAAATGATGGGTTTGTGATAGCTGATAAAGACCTAAAATTGCGGGGCCCGGGAGAATTTTTTGGATTGAAACAATCAGGGTTTTTAAAGTATAAAATTGCAAATATGGTATTGGATTTTGATATTATCAAGGATGCCAGAGAAGCAGCATTTGAGATCGTTCATAATGATCCAAAATTGAATGATGATAATCATCAAGAGCTACGTAAAATATTTTTACATGTCTATGCTGACCGCATTAACGATATAAAATTATCTTAACTATTCCTCATTTGGTCTATATATTCTAGGAATTAAATTCCCCGGCTTTACAAGTAGCATTATTAAATTTTTTAGTAAGTATCATGTCTCAAACAACAGAAAATAAAAATCAAAAATTATTTATGTACCTGGTGGGGACTTTTCAGTCTAGTGCTTGGATTGCTTTAGGTAAAATGAAGAATCCTATGACAAAAAAAGTTGAAAAGAATATTAACCAAGCATCTTTCTATATTGATTTATTAGATATGATAGAGGTAAAGATGAAAGGTAATCTATCTGAATATGAGGAACAACTACTCATTAACACGGTTAGTGAACTCAAAATGTCTTTTATGGATGAAAAGGATAAGATGGGAAATAATATTGTTCAGAAAAATGATGATAATAATGATCTAATTTCGCAAACAAATGAGAATTTATCCTATGATAAAACTGGAGAAGAATAACCCGTGATAGGCACAAATTATATCAGGCTCAACAGAATACTGGCAGTTGCCATATTTCTTATTTCTTTTATTGTGTATTTTGATACCATGGCTCCTACAGTCTCATATTGGGATTGTGGCGAATTTATCGCAGTTTCCCATACTCTTGGCGTACCTCATCCACCGGGGAGTCCATTTTTCCTATTACTTGGTCGAATAGCATCCATGATTCCTCTTAATGAGGACATAGCTTTCAGAGTAAATCTATTATCTCCCCTGTCTAGTGCATTTGCTGTAATGTTTTTATATTTAATCATTGTTAAGGTTGTTGCGCATTGGCGAGGCAAGTTAGAAACAGCTGATGATGCACTGGTTGCATTTGGTGGTGCTATTTTAGGGTCTTTGGTTTTTGCTTTTACTGATAGCCATTGGTTTAATGCAGTGGAAGCAGAAGTTTATGCATTCAGTACCTTTTTTACAGCGATTGTAGTTTGGCTAATTCTACATTGGAGCGAAAAAGCTGATGATCCTGGCCACGAACGGTACATATTAATTATTGCCTATATGATTGGTTTAGCAACAGGGCTTCACTTATTGAATCTTCTTACGTTACCATTCGTAGCTCTTATTATTTATTTCAGAAAATATAAATTTGAAATAAAGTCGTTTGGTATCACTGTTTTTATTACAGGTATTGTTTTCTATATTATTCATAATATCATTATCAAAGGTTTGCCAAAGATTGCCGCCTCTATTGGTGTTGGCGCAACTGCTGGGCTTATTATAGTGGTTTTTAGTGGGATGATTTGGGCGATTGTAAATCAAAAACGTTTAACTTCTGTTGCAATGACTTCTGCGGTATTAGTTCTTATTGGATATTCTACTTATGCTATGATTTTTATTCGCTCTAATCAAGATCCAGGAATTGATGAAAATGATCCCGAAACTGTAGAAGCATTTATCTCTTATCTTGAACGTGAACAATATGGTGATGTCGGTATGCTCCCAAGACGATTTAATGGTATCCCGCCATTGCATGAGGTTTCAGGATATCCTGAAGGTCCGGGGCGAACTTTTACATCTGCTCAGCAAAATAAATATAAAAAATACCAAACTGGTAAGCAATGGGACTTCTTTTGGGATTATCAAATTAGAAAAATGTATAACCGTTACTTTTTATGGCAGTTTGCTGGAAGAGGTTCGTCGAAAGACCTATATGTAACTGCTATGGGTGCTAATAATAGGGAAGATGGTGTTGATTGGACTCAGTTTGGCTTACCATTGGCATTTTTTCTTGGGCTTATAGGCATGTTTTATCATGCCTATCGGGACGATCGGATGGCTTTTTCTGTTTTGGCTCTTTTTATTATGACTGGCTATGCCATTATATTGTATTTAAATCAAGATGATCCCCAGCCAAGAGAACGGGATTATTCATATGTAGGGAGTTTTTTTGCTTTTGCCATTTGGGTAGGAATCGGTGCATCTGCCATCAGTGAAAAAATTATTCAATGGTTCAATGATAAGGAAGTAAGTCGGAGGTTGGTAGTAATGGCTCTCATACTTCAAATTATTTTCATACCAGTAGTTATGGCAAAAGCAAATTATCATACGCACGATCGCTCCGGTAATTATGTAGCGTGGGATTACAGTTACAATATTCTACAATCTTGTAAACCTAATGCGGTAATTTTTACAAATGGAGACAATGATACTTTTCCCCTTTGGTATTTGCAGGAAGTGGAAAAAGTTAGAACGGATGTAGCCGTGGTGAATTTGAGTCTTTTAAATACACCTTGGTATATCAAACAGCAGAGAGACTGGCGTCCTAAAGAAACCAGATTTATTAATTTATCTGATAGACAAATTGATCAATTAACATCCAGTCTGACACGATGGGAAAAGCAAAATGTGAAAGTACCTGTATATAATGACCCTGAAAATGATAATGGATTTATCGAATGGGAAATGAAACCGACCTATGGTAATCAAGCTCTTCGTGTTCAGGACATGATGATCATGCGTATCATCAGTGATGCCGGTTGGCGAGTACCTATTTATTTTGCGGTAACTGTCTCTCAGAAAAATAGGATTGGACTAGATAATTACCTTGATATGCAGGGCCTGACTTTTCAATTGAAAAGCCATAAGACAGACCCGATAGACTCAGAACGTATGTATGATAATCTATTGACAGATGTGGGAACCAAAGTCTGGTCAACAGAATTTGAACCTGCTAATTTTTATCAGCCTAAAAGTTCTGATTATTTAAATTGGTCTCGAGATTATCAGCCGGGTTACATGTTTAGAAACCTTGGTAATGATAAAGTTTATTTTAATAAACAAACTCAACGTTTGCTTCAAAATTATCGTAGTGCGTATATGCAGTTAGCAGTGGATTATTATATGGATTATCAGCGGGAAGAACGCCGTGACAAAAATAAAGATGAATTAAAATTGGCTGAATTGAGAAATAAAATCATTCAAACTTTAGATAAAATGGAACAAAACATTCCAGTTGAGACCATTCCAATTCAGTCAGAAGACCTGCATTATCAGGTGGCAAGACTCTATGGTGATTTGGATGAGAAGAAATCCATGAGAGATATCATGGATCAATTGGTAGATCGTAAAAAAGGTAAACCGTCTAACCGGGTGGAATATGCGAATATATATTTTAGAGAATTGAATGATACTGAAAGAGCCTTAGATATTTTGGAAGAAATGCGTCTAGAATTTTTCCAGTTGGAAGGTATGGTGAAAACAAGAGGATTTGGAAAAAAATCTGTAACAAAAAATAAATGGGCCCAATGGCAGAGCAGTTTTCCGGAGTTAGTTTCATCCTTGGTTTATATTTATAGAAATAATGATCGTTTGATGGATGCAGAGTTAATTTTATCTGATTGGGTGGATAGGAACCCATCTGATAAAAATGCCAAAAAGATTCTGGAAGAAATACGTTCAGCTGAATAATCTAAATAGGTCATCATGACCAAATCACAGCCAACAGTTTCCATTATTATTCCCCACTGGAATGGAATTGAAGTCCTGTCTGAATGTATATCGACTTTAAAGCAATCCAATTATGAATCATTTGAAATCATTATAATTGACAATGCATCTAGTGATGGCAGTCAGGAATGGATTAAGACCAAACATCCTGATATCATCCTTATTGAAAATGATCAAAATTATGGATATGCCGGTGGATGTAATCGTGGTGCTGAAAAAGCCAATGGAAAATACCTATTATTTTTAAATAATGATACTACTCAAGACTCTGACTGGCTACCTCCTTTGGTAGATAAACTGGACAAGAACGACTTCATCGCTTCTATTCAACCCAAAATCCTAAATTATTATCAAAAAAATATTTTTGATTATGCCGGAGGAGCAGGTGGCCATATGGATATATTTTGTTATCCATTTGCCCGAGGGCGTATTTTTTTGGAACAAGAAAAAGATCAAGGTCAATATAACACTGCAGAATCCTGTTTTTGGACATCTGGAACAGCTATGATGGTCCGAAAAGATATATTTTTTGAAGCAGGAAAATTTGATGAAACTTTTTTTTCCCATATGGAAGAAATTGATTTATGTTGGCGGTTTCAGGCTATGGGCTATGAAGTCTGGGTTGAACCACAATCCGTTGTATATCATAAAAATGCTGTTTCTCTTCCAATGCATACTCACCGGAAATATTATCTAAATCATCGCAATTCCCTACTCATGTTATTTGGGAATTATTCTTTTCCAATCATATTTTATATAGGATTCATTCGTTTTATGCTTGAGTTTGTAGCCTTGGGGTATGCCCTTTTGAAGATGAATTGGAACCATCTGACTGGTATACTTAGGTCATTACTCTGGATATTTTTACATCCGATTACGATTTTAAAGAAAAGGGCTCGGTATAGAAAATTAAGAAAAGTCAGCAGTAAAATAATTATGGCCAATATGGCAAAGACTGCAATTGTGTTAGTCCATTACTTAGGCGGTAAAAAGACTTATTTTGAAATCAAATCTAAGGCTTCCTGATAAAAGTCCCGTCGATCAGGGTCTAATTCTTTCATATCCATTAATAATTCTCTCCGTCCCATCATAGCCAAAACTTTGGCTATGGCACCTGATTGAACTTTTAAAAAATACTGGGTATGGTGATCTCTACCTAAATCCCTATATGATTGTTCAATGCCATCCAGCATATTATTTATTTCTGTAATAGTTCCTTCCAATTCACCATCTTTAAATAAATCCATGGCAATGTACCAAGCAAGACGAGCTTTACGCAATCCTATGTTTCGATTTATATCGTCCACTAAAGTTATTCGATTGCCCCACCCTTTCTTATATAATGAAGCTGATCCGCGAAGGGCAATATCCCGGGCTGCTTCATATGCAATATTTCCTCCATTGAATTCGTAGGTATCAATTTCTCCTCCTAATACTAAATGTGCATAATAAGCGAGAAATCCAGATAAAGGTTCAAAAAGTACTGGGTCAAAGTAAAGACTGGACCCTGAATTATAAATGAATTGCACACTTTTATCAAAAAAACGAAGGTCGCTACCATTGGAAAATAAAGCTTGGCAACTGAATATTTTTTCATTCCCTTTTGCTGTAATACCTTCAAAGACCAATTGGATATGGAGATGAATTTCCAAATCACTGTATGATTCGTCCCAACTTGTGGTTAAGAAAAAACGCTGTATATCACTTTGGAGATTAACAATCTCCTGCTTCTCATTACTACGGAGTAGACGTGTGTCAAAATTGATATCAACGGAACCAAATTGGGCAGCCAAATTAGCAGTAAGAAAAAGAAAAATGATTGTGACTCTTTTTACCATGGGGCAAAATTGATGAGAGTGATCTTTGTATTCAAGATGTTTATTTCAAAAATTAATCTTGGTAATTTCGCCATATGGCTAATCTAAAGGATTTATTAAATCATGAAAAATATAACCAAGTCCGCTTTGTTTTGGAATTAGCGGGCCGAATTGGTGAGACGAATGGTACAGAAGTCTATGTCGTAGGTGGATTTGTACGTGATCTAATCATGGAAAAACCATTAAATGATATTGATATTATGACGGTGGGAGAGGGTATCTCATTTGCTAAAAAATTAGCTGAGAGTTTGGATGTTAAAAATGTTATTCCATTTAAAAAATTTGGCACAGCCTTAATTCCATTTAAGAAAATCCAAATTGAAGTGGCAACTGCGAGATACGAAGAGTACAAAGAAGAATCTCGTAAACCATCAAAGATAATTTATACTGATTTAAAGGGTGATTTATTCCGGCGAGATTTTACAATTAATGCTATGGCTATGGATATACGACCTAAGACATTTGGAGATTTTTATGACCCCTATGGAGGGATTACGGATATCAATCAAAAAACTTTACGTACGCCATTAAATTCAGATGAGACATTTTCTGAAGATCCGCTTAGAATAATGCGTGCTGCTTATTTTGCATCTAAACTGAGATTCAAAATTGAACATGAATGTAGAAACTCAATGAAGAAAAATTCTAGTAGAATTGAAATTGTTTCTTGGGAACGGATACGCGATGAATTCATCAAAATTTTAAAAACAAAAAAACCTTCCATAGGTTTAGTAATATTGCAAAAAACAGGAATCATGGAAAAAGTATTCCCGGAAATACATATTATGTATGGCATGGAACAAACATCGGAGTGGCATCATAAGGATATTTTTGCACACACTCTTCAAGTAGTGGATAATGCCGCAGAACTTTCTGAAAAAATGGAATTAAGGTTTGCTGCCTTGGTCCATGATATTGCGAAACCAAGCACCAGAAGGATTGATAATAAGAAGGGGTACACTTTCCACGGCCATGATGCGATTGGTGAGCGTATGCTGAACAAAGTAGCCCATAGAATGAAACTTCCCAACGATTTAAAGGAATATTTAAAAAAGTTAACACTTTTACATCTCCGTCCTATAGCTTTAGTAAAAGATATTGTTACAGATTCGGCTGTTAGGAGGCTAATGGTTGCTGCAGGAGAAGATATAGATGATCTAATGACCTTATGCAGAGCTGATATCACAACAAAAAACTCCAAGCGTGTAAAACAATATTTAAAAAACTTTGAAAAAGTCGAATCCAAGATGAATAATGTAGCGGAGCGGGATGCGATGAAAGCATTTCAATCTCCAGTTCGCGGTGATGAAATAATGACTATTTGTGGATTGACAGAAGGTCGTAAAGTTGGGGAAATTAAGGAGGCTATAGAGGAAGCTATATTAGATGGAAAAATTGAAAATTCTTATGAAGGAGCAAGAAGTTATCTAATTAAAATTCGGAACGATTTTTAGTTTTTAATATTAAAGTTTTCAAATATAAAAGTTCTAAAAAAATGAAAAAAACATTTATCATATTTTTCTTTTCTGGCTTATTCGCTCAGGGATATGAATTAGCTGATTGTATTGAGATTGCACTTGGTTCGAAAAAAACACTGCAGTCATCAGAATTGGGTGTTTTTTCTGCGGAAGAAGGTGTAAGGGGATCATACAGCGGCTTTCTACCTTCATTAAGCGCCTCTACAAGCACCGCTCGTACACATTTCCCTCAAGTTGAAACAATTACACCAAATTTTGAGACATTTTCTGTTGATACTACACTCTCAAGTTCTTATGATAATATATCTGCCGGTATTTCTTTAAATCAGAATATTTTTAATGGTGGCCGTTCTTTAAACCAAGTAAAGCAGGCTAAGTCTCAGCTTAATATTGCAAGGTTGAATCATCGTTCCACTAAAACTCAAGTTATCCAAAATGTTATTCAATCTTACTACGGGCTCTTAAAAGCACAGGAATTTTATGAGGTAGCACTTAAAAATTTAGAGATGTCTGAACAACAGGTTTCCCTTGTGCAAAAACAATTTGATTTGGGTGTAGTTAAGCGAACTGATCTATTAAAAGCTAAAGTTGCACAAGGTCAGGCCAGAGTAGAAGTGCTAAGTAGACAAACGAATCTTGATAATGCCCGCCGGGTGTTATTCAATGACATGGGCCTACAGGACTTTGGACAACCGATTACTGCTAGAGAGGACACTTGGACCGTCCCTGTTATACCACCCAGTAGCGAAATACTTCAAGTTTTAAAAACAAGTAATCCTAATTTACTCATTTCACAGGAACAGATTTATTTAGGGGAAATTTCCTATAAAATGGTAAAAGGAATGCGGATGCCATCCCTCAATTCTTCTGTCAGTTATTCAGCAAATGGAGAAAATAGTGAAGAATTAAGGGATGCTATAAAAGACAATTGGTCTCTAGGGATGAATTTCTCTATCAGTGTCCCAATTTATACTGGGAATTCACTTTCAGTTCAGCAACATCAGGCCAAATTATCTAAACAGCAATCGGAATATAATTATGTGACCTTATTGAATGATCTGCGGGTTCAAGCAGAATTGATTCGCAAAACTTTGGAGAATTATACTGAGATAATACCTATTAACCGGGCTGTAGTGGCTTCTGCAGAGGAAGATTTAAAATTAGTTCGGGAAAGATACAGTTTAGGGTCTGCAACTATTTTAGAAGTTCTTGATGCACAAGTATCTCTTATTCGTTCAAATTCAACACTCATTAACACAATCCATGATGCCAGGATGCAAGAGGCAAGTTTGAAAGCTTTACTGGGGACCTTGGATTTAGAGTTTCAAACCAAAGAAGACTAACTAAATATGATAAAACATTTTAAAAAGAAAAAAATCTGGATTCCTATATTAATTATCATCTTTGCATGGATATCTTATGGCGTAATCGGCTTTTCCAATGATGAAGAAATTTCTGTTCAAGCTGAGAAAGTTCTCCGCAGAGATATTATCCATAAGGTGAATGCAAACGGTAGAATCCAGCCTGAAGAAGAAGTACAAATTTCATCTACTATTACAGCTTGGATAACTGATATCACTGTGGCAGAAGGCGATACAGTAAGACCTGGACAAATGCTCATTGCTCTGGATGAGAAACAATATAGAGCGGCTTATAGCCAAACATTATCCAGTGTAAAATCTGCCGAAGCAAATCTAAAGCAAGTCAAAGCTCAAAAAATACGAACTGAATCTTTATTTGAACAAAATCTGATATCCAAGCAGGAATTAGAACAAATTGAAGCATCCTTTGAGTTAGCTTCAAGTCAAGTGGAGCAGGCACGTTCATCCTTGCTTTCCAGAGAAGATGAACTCTCCAAAACCAAATTATTAGCTCCTGCCTATGGTATTGTTACAAGTTTGACTAAAGAAGTTGGGGAAATGGCTGTTGGCGGGATGTTCAACCCAGGTGTTGTAATGACTATCGCTGATTTAAGTAGAATGGAAGTGCTAGTAGATGTAAATGAAAATGATGTTGTGACTGTATCTGTAGGAGATACTGCAGAAGTTGAAGTGGATGCACTCCCTGATACAATATTTTATGGGGTTGTAAGTGAAATTGCCCATACGGCTCAATCAATGAATTTAGGAAGCCAAGAGCAAGTCACTAATTTTAAAGTAAAGGTGAAAATGATCGACCCTCCAGGAACAATTCGTCCGGGGATGAGCAGCACAGTTAATATCATTACAGAAATAAGAAAAAATGCAATTTCTGTCCCAATTCAATCTCTAACTGCTCGCTCAGAGAAATATAAAAAAATGGCAAAACGAAAGGCAGGAAAAAAGAAAGATGGACGTGGCGGTGAAAGAAGCTCAGAAAATGAAGGATGGAAAAAAGAAAAAATGATTGAAGTAGTCTTTGTTTTAAAGGATGAATTTGAAAGTGAGATTGCACCTGAAGGGAAAAAATATGCTATTATTACACCTGTAGATGTGGATGTAGATAGTGAAAGTCATTATGCTGTGAAATCTGGAATTGATGAAGGTGCTTCTATTGTTACAGGGAGTTATAAGGCAATCAGTCGGGAGCTTGAGCATGGTATGCTTGTTTCCGTTGGCCAAGGCTTTGGTCGTGATTGGAAAAAGCAATAGTAATATGTCGCTAATTTCTCTAAAAGAGATTTTTAAGATTTACAATGTAGGTGGTGAAGAAGTTCGAGCCTTGGATGGAGTAGATCTCATGATTCAAGAAAATGAATATTTAGCCATTATGGGGCCTTCTGGATCCGGCAAGTCTACATTAATGAATATGATTGGCTGCTTGGACACGCCTACTTCCGGTTTGTATGAATTTGAAGGTGAAAAAGTTCACGAGATGAATGATGATCAATTAGCATCTATTCGAAACAGAAAAATTGGATTTGTATTTCAGACATTCAATCTCCTCCCAAAAGCTACTGCACAGCATAATGTTGAGATTCCTCTTATTTATGGTAATATTATTCAAAATCAGCGGCAGTCTATGGCTGTTAAAGCTCTTGAAAGTGTCGGTTTGGGAGATCGAATGCATCATAAGCCTAATGAATTATCTGGTGGGCAACGACAGCGTGTTGCCATCGCACGTGCATTGGTGAATAATCCATCCATTATTTTAGCGGACGAACCAACAGGTAACCTTGATTCAAAAAGCGGTACAGAAATTATGGGGATATTCGATTCGCTCCATCAGGCCGGGAATACAATTATACTTGTAACTCATGAAGATGATGTGGCTTCCCATGCTCATCGAACTATTAGGTTATTTGATGGAAAAATTAGAGAGGATATTTCCTCAACTGCTTAATGTTCAGTTTATTCTTTGAAAATCTGCGTATTTCTCTAGCTGCCGTCATGGCAAATAAAATGCGCTCCTTACTTACAGCTCTGGGAGTGGTGATTGGTATCCTTGCCGTCACATTAATGGGAACTCTTATATCAGGTCTGGATCAATCTTTTGAAAAAAGTATGGAATTCCTTGGGAAAGATGTGCTTTATATAAGAAAGTTTGAATGGTTTGGTGATAAAGAATGGTGGGAAATGAAAAATAGGCCCAATATAAAAATCAACCATGCAGATGTGATCCGTGAACGATCCAGATACACTCAATATGTAGCGCCTATATCCGAGTGGTGGACGACTGTAAAAAGGGATGAGAATGATATTGGCGGGGTAAGAGTGACTGGGACAACAGATGAATATGCTCTTATTTCCACTGCTGAAATTGATAGGGGAAGGTTTTTTTCAAATTCATAAAGCAGATCTGGCTCAAGAGTAGCTATCATAGGAAAGGATATTGCAGATAATTTATTTGAAAATGAAAATTCCATTAGTAAAAAGATAACTATAGGTAATTATACATTTCGTGTCATTGGTGAGCTTGAGAAACAAGGAAAGTTTCTTGGGATGTTTAGTTTAGATAAACAAATTATAATTCCTATTGGTACCCATCAGCGCTTATTTACCCGTAGAGGCTGGACCGGCATTAATGTAAAAGTGGATGACAATAAAATAGAAAATGCCACTGAAGAACTTACTGCCATGATGCGTCAACTAAGGCATATACGACCTACCAGTGAAAATAATTTTGCAATAAATCGACAAGATCCTTTTAAAAAACAATATTCTATGATCAAACTAGCCATAGGAGGAACAGGTTTTTTTATTACTGTATTATCCTTGGTGGTTGGTGGAATTGGTATTGCCAATATTATGTTTGTTTCAGTGAAAGAACGAACAAGAGAGATAGGTACACGAAAGGCATTAGGAGCCACGCCAAAAATGATTTTAGGACAATTTTTAATGGAAGCTATTACTATTTGCCTTTTTGGTGGGCTTATTGGAATGGGTTTGGCATGGGGAGGAAGTCTTATAATTAATCAATATTTTCCTTCGGACATGCCGCTTGATTTAGCATTGAGTGCTTTAGGACTTTCCATGTTTGTTGGTATCATATCAGGTCTCGCTCCATCCTATAAAGCAGCAAAATTAGATCCCATTGATGCACTTCGTTATGAGTAATGAAAATAATTTTGTATAAATGGAAAAGAAATCTCATTTAAAAAACACTCTAATAGAAAGTTTTAGAATGGCTCTGGAAGCTATTCGGGATAATAAACTACGCTCTATCTTAACCCTGTTGGGTATAACAATTGGTGTTTTTTCTGTCATCGGCGTCATGACAGCAATAAGAACTCTTGAGTCATCTGTGGAAAAAGGTTTGAATGTTTTTGGTACAAATACTTTCTACATTACTAAAAGGCCGGAATTTCAATTTGGTGAAGGAAGAAGATGGAGATATAAAAACCGACCGAATATTACATACCAGCTTTATGAAGATTTAAAAGCTAGAGCACAACTACCTCTCCATGTAAGTGCACAAGATATTGAAATGGGATCTACTGTAAAATATAGGGATAAACAGGCCACGAAAAATATCGAAGTTTACGGATGTGATGAGTGGAGCCTTAGAACCTTAAATACAAATATCAGCGATGGGCGAAATTTCAGTCAGGATGATGTTCTGCATCATCGGAAGACAGCCTTAATCGGAAAAGATGCCATTACCCAACTATTCCCATATGAAGATCCATTGGATAAAACAATTACGATTGATGGAATTAAGTTTCGTATCATTGGTGTGATTGAGGAAATAGGGGCAATGTTTGGTGAGAGTCAGGATAATATTATTGGTATACCCTTGACTACGCATTTACAAATGTACGGTGGATGGCGACATAACATTGAAATTTCAGTAGAAGCACCATCATCAGAGTTGTACGAACAAACTCGTGACGAAATTATCGGCATTTTAAGAACGCTAAGAAAAGTACCACCTGGAGAAGATAATAATTTTGAATTGACATCCAATGAAGAGATATTGGAAGAAATATCGGGTTTTACTAATGGAATTAAAGTGTTTGCATTTTCTGTTAGTGTTATTGCTCTGGTAGTTGCTGGAATAGGAATCATGAATATCATGTTGGTTTCTGTATCTGAACGCATCAAAGAAATTGGTATTCGAAAAGCCATTGGAGCAACACGCAGAGATATTCTTACTCAATTTCTAACTGAAGCTGTGTTCTTAAGTGAATTTGGCGGTATAGCAGGAATTGTGCTCGGCGTAGCCGGTGGAAATGCCGTAGCTGCTATTTTTAATATACCTGCTGTTGTTCCATTAGACTGGGCATTTATCGGGTTAGCCGTCTGTTCTGTAATTGGTATTGGATTTGGTATCTACCCTGCATGGAAAGCTGCTAATATGGATCCTATTGAATCATTAAGATTTGAATAAGTTCAATTTATGGTGATACTAGTAATTCTGGTACATTGGAATTAATTACATCTTCAATTCAGTCTTTGTGCGTTGAGACTCTTGTGTATTCAGCAACATCGCCATAGTTCATGGTGTCCGATATAGAACAAATATTAATTATTTTCCAGTCTTCTCCAAATTTTCCAAAACAAGGGCCACCACTATCTTTACTAATAGCCATTCCTTCAAGATTTAATGGTAGGGGATCCGAATTGCTATCTCCTATTTTATTATATGTTTAGAATAAATTTTCCCTTTCCATCTCAAGCGGGTAAATTTCAATGCAAAAATCATGCCTGTTTTTTATAACTCATTTATTTTTAGTTTTATCCATGATAAAAATTCCTTTCATTTGAACATGGGTGTCCAACACGTATGCCCAATAAAAATATATAAAAAACCAGATGAATATCGGTGTAATACCTGCACGGCTTGATTCAAAAAGATTTCCAAAAAAGATTTTGGCTCTCCTCCATGGCAAACCGATGATTGCGCATGTTGTAGATCGGGTAAAGGAAGCTAATTCTATTGATAGGGTTATTTTGGCTATTGATTCGGAAGAGACTCAGGAAGCATTGGCTGAATTTGATTTTGAAATGGTGATGACTTCTAGGCAACATCAATCTGGTACAGACAGAGTTGCAGAAGTCATTCAAAAAATAGATGAGGCTGAAATAATAATAAACATTCAGGGAGATGAACCTCTAATAGATCCCAATCTGATAGATGCTTTGGTCACAACTTTTGAAGATCAAAAGGTGCATATGTCCACTGTTGTTAGTCGCAGGCTTACTGTCAGCAATTTATTAAACCCCAATATTGTAAAGGCATTATTGGATGATCAATCTAACTGTATTGAATTCAAACGAAATATTTTTGATTTAGAAATCGGTGGTGTTTATCGTCATATTGGAATATATGGATTCCGCAGAAATGCATTATACCAATTTACTATGATGGAACCAAGTCAAAGAGAAGTTGAACGATCTTTGGAACAATTGAGAGCCTTAGATAATGGTCTACCTATTCGGGCCATGATATCAAATTGCGATCAATGGGCTGTGGATACAGAAGGAGATTTAGAAAAAGTTTCTAAAATTATGAACAATTTACAAAAACCAATTCAGCTGGAATATTAAATGGTCGCAGCCAACCAAACCAAATATATTTTTGTCTTGGGTGGGGTCATGTCTGGGTTGGGAAAAGGTATCGCTGCCTCCTCCATTGGTTATCTACTTAAGCAAGCAGGTGTAAAGGTAACAATTTTAAAACTAGATCCTTACCTAAATGTGGACCCTGGCACAATGAATCCGTACCAGCATGGTGAAGTTTTTGTGCTGGACGATGGCTCTGAGACTGATTTGGATTTAGGCCATTATGAACGATTTATTGATGTAAATATGACCAAGTATAACAATGCCACAGCTGGCCAGATATACAGTACCGTTTTAGATCGCGAACGCAAAGGAGAGTATTTAGGTGATACCGTTCAGGTCATTCCTCATGTAACGGATGAAATTATTAGAAGAATAAAAAGAATCAATACACCTAAAAAATATGACGTGGTTATCTGCGAAGTAGGAGGAACTGTAGGGGATATAGAGAGTCTTCCATTCATGGAAGCTATAAGGCAATTATCTTTAGAGGTAAATCATGAAAATCATATGCTGGTACATGTAACGCTACTACCATTTGTGAAAGCCAGTGGTGAATTAAAATCTAAACCAACACAGCATTCTGTAATGAAACTTCGTGAAATTGGTCTAGCACCTGATATGATTTTATGCCGATCTGAGTATCCAATTGAACAACCAGTTAGGGATAAAATTGCGTTATTCTGTAATGTACGTCCTGACCATGTAATTGAAGGTCGAGATGTACCCAGTATATATGAAGTTCCCTTAGCTATGTATGAGCAAAATGCCGGCCAGCTTATTAAAGATCGGCTCAATATTAAAAAAACCCCCCACTTGAAGAAGCTAAAAAATTTCATACATAATTATAATAATCCTAAATATGAAGTAAAAATCGCCATGTGTGGTAAATACACAGAACTTATTGATTCATACAAAAGTGTTATGGAGTCGTTTGTTCATTCAGGGGTGGAAAATAATGCCAGAGTTAATATTAAATGGATCCAGACAGAAAAAATAAAAAATGATTCATCTGCAAAAAAAGTATTTAAGGACATTGATGGCATCCTACTTCTGCCTGGGTTTGGTTACAGAGGGGGAGAAGGAAAAATTAGAGCATCAAAATATGCTAGGGAAAATAAGATACCTTTTTTAGGTATTTGTCTTGGACTGCAGTGTGCTGTTATAGACTTTGCTCGCCATGTATGTGGAATGAAGGGCGCAAATTCTACAGAATTCAATAAAAAAACAAAATTCCCTGTCATTGATCTAATGGAATCCCAACGAGCTATAAAAATCAAAGGAGGGACTATGCGTCTAGGTGCTTACGATTGTGAAATTAAACCAGGGACAAAGACTTATACTGCATATCGTCAAAAGAAAAAAATATCTGAGAGACACCGTCATAGGTATGAAGTGAACAATCGTTATCGAAATAAATTAGAAAAAAATGGACTAATTATTTCAGGTGTAAATAAAGATTTAGGTGTAGTAGAAGCCATTGAAGTTCCAGACCATCCTTGGTTTGTAGCAGGACAGTTTCATCCAGAATTAAAAAGCAGAGTGAATAAAGCACATCCCCTTTTCAGAGAGTTTATAAAAGCAGCAGTGAAGAATCAAACATGAAGATAGTTTCAATACATAATGTAATATTTGGCGGAATAGATTTTGGCTTAATTGCCGGACCCTGCGTTATTGAAAGTAGAGATCATGCTTTGAAAATGGCAACTTTGATAAAAGAGATATCCGAAAAAGTTGGTTTACAGGTTATCTATAAAAGTTCATTTGATAAAGCCAATCGTACATCTATAACTTCATTCCGCGGGCTTGGCCTTGAAAAGGGTCTTACCATATTAGCAGATGTAAAAGAAGAAACTGGTCTTCCAGTATTAACAGATATTCATGAGCCGGAACAGGCTAAAGTTGTAGCTGAAGTTGCTGACGTTCTTCAAATTCCGGCCTTTCTTTGCCGCCAGACAGATTTACTGGTTGAGGCCGCTAAAACAGGTAAAGCAGTGAATGTCAAAAAAGGACAATTTTTGGCACCTTGGGATATGAAAAATGTGGTTACAAAATTAGAAGAGTCGGATTGTGGACGAATTTTACTGACAGATCGGGGAACCCAATTCGGGTACAATAATTTGGTGGCGGACATGCGCGCAATTCCTATTATGCAACAATTTGGCTATCCAGTTATTTTTGATGCCACGCACAGTGCCCAACTTCCCGGAGGAGATGGGGCATCCACAGCAGGTATGAGGGATATGATCCCAACTCTAGCAAAAGCTGCAGTGGCTGCAGGTTGTAATGGGCTTTTTATGGAAGTACATGATAATGTTAATGAATCTAAATCTGATGCATCCACTCAATGGCCGATAGATCAATTAGAATCTCTTCTATTTTCATTAAAATCTATACGCGATTCTTTATTATGAATTTCGATTGTTCTAAAATTAAACTACTAATATCCGATGTAGATGGAGTCTGGACAGATGGAACTTTCTACAAAGGTACAGATGGAATCGAATTCAAACGTTTTACCGTTCTCGATGGTGTTGGTATCGCCATGGCCCGTGCTGCAGATCTAAAGATTGCTCTCATATCAGGAAGATATTCACCCGCGACTGAAGAAAGAGCTAAAGAATTAGAAATTGAAGATTTGTATAATGGCAGACTAAATAAAATTCCGGCCTATGACGAATTAAAAGCAAAATATAATTTAGAAAATGATGCAATAGCTTATATAGGTGATGATATTATAGATATCCCAGTGATGAGAAAGGTGGCTGTCCCTATTGCCGTTGCAAATGCTGTCACTGAAGTAAAATCAATAGCAGTATATACAACACAATGTACCGGTGGAACGGGTGCTTTTAGAGAAGCAGTAAGTTGGATCTTAGAACAAAGAGGCCAAATGGATGATGTACTCAAACGTATGAAAGATAGAATACAAAACAGTTAATCCTATGCGCTCTTTTTTTTTGTTTATATTATTGATATTCATATCATGCCAGCGGGAGAGAGTTGAAGACCTTCTGTCTAGAGCTGGTCTTCCTGACCAAGAAAGCTGGGGGGTAACCATTATATTAACGGATCAAGGAATGATGCGCGCAAAAGTTCAATCAGGCCATTTAGAAAAATATAATGATCGTGCATTTGTTCTACTTGACAGCAGCGTTATAGTGGATTTTTATGATGATAAAGAACAGCATACATCTGTTCTTACTTCTGATAAAGCAGAAGTGGATCAGTCTTCTAATGATATGAAAGCAATTGGAAATGTTGTGGCGGTTTCTGATAGCGGTATCACACTATATACCAATACTTTAACTTGGAGTTCAAGGGAAGAAAAACTTCGCACAAAAGACAATATTATGATTACAACGGAAAAAGCTGATTCCCTTTATGGGGTAGGATTTGAATCAGACTCCGATTTGAAGAATTGGCGAATTTTGAATCCATCCGGTGTTACAGGAAGGGAATTTAAATGAGAGAGCGTCATAATACTCTCCATGCAAAAGGTTTATATAAGCAGTACGGTAAACGAATGGTTGTACAGGATGTAGATGTAACTGTTGACCGCGGGGAAATTGTTGGGCTTTTAGGCCCTAACGGAGCTGGGAAAACGACTTCATTTTATATGATAACAGGAATGATTAAACCTACAAAAGGAGATGTGTTTCTTGATGATGTAGAAATCACTCAAGATGCAATGTATAAACGGGCTCGAAAAGGTATCGGTTATCTAGCCCAGGAGCCATCCATCTTTGGAAAACTTTCTGTTGAAGACAATTTAAATCTAGTTTTGGAAATGCGAAGAGATCTGACTAAAAATGGTCAAAAAGTGAAAATGGAAACTCTTCTTGATGATTTATCCGTATCTCATTTATCCAAGTCAAAGGGTAATACGCTTTCAGGCGGTGAACGACGGCGAGTTGAAATAGCCAGGAGCCTTTGTATGGATCCAGATTTTATATTACTCGATGAACCTTTTGCTGGTGTAGATCCCATTGCGGTGGAAGAAATTCAAAGTATCGTTCATTCTCTCAAAGAAAAAGAAATTGGTGTTTTGATCACTGACCATAATGTAAGGGAGACACTTTCTATTACAGATCGATCCTATTTATTATTTGACGGTCAAATCTTAAAATCTGGTACATCAGAATTTTTAGCAAATGATGCAGAAGCACGAAGGCTTTATTTAGGTGAAAAATTTAAACTTGACTAATGGCGACATCTTTAAAACAAATTCAAACACAAAAGCAAAAGCTTGCGCCGCGGCAAGTACTTCAAGCTCAACTTCTACAGTTAAATACTGTAAATCTAGAGCAAGCTATTTTAGAAGAATTAGAACAGAATCCACTTTTAGAGCAGGTAGAACCTGAAGACCAGCAGGAAGAAGTCAAAGAAGAAACAGCAATTGATGATATGGATGTTTCACTGGAAGATATGTACAGCGATGAATCTACTTATTACCTCTCCGAAGAAAAAAAGGAAATGCCACTTCCGGATCGCCATACTCTGATTGAGGATTTGATTCAACAACTCCAGGATTCTAATTTAGACGATCACAAGCGGGAAATTGCAGAAGAAATACTCTGGAATACGAATGAGCGTGGCTATCTAGATACGGATCTAATTCTTATAGCAGACCGTTATGAAATGCTTGAAGAAGAAATCGAACCCATTCTCCATAAAGTGCAGCGTTTAGAACCAAAAGGTATTGCATCAAGAGGTTTAGAAGAATGCCTTATGATTCAATTAGAGGGTGAGGAAAGTTCGTTGCCTCACCAAATTGTTCATAGTTGTTTTGATGATTTTATGCACAAACGCTATGAGAAGATTCAAAGCCGTCTTGGGTGCACTGAAAAAGAGTTACATAATGCAATAGAGCATATTACCCATTTAAATCCACGTCCAGGTGAAGGTTATGGTGATAAATTTCAAACTGTTATACCTGATGTAATCGTCAGAGAGGATGGTAATGATTGGGTCATTACGACAAATGACGGTGGTATTCCGGAACTTCGGATTAGCCAAAATTATGTACAACAATTAGATAACGGTTCATACAGTAATGATGCAAAAAAATTTATTAAAGAAAAAATGGAATCTGCAAACTGGTTTATTGAGGCTGTTCACCAGAGAAGAATTACCATGGTGAATGTGATGCGTGCTATCATTGAATTTCAGCCAGAATGGTTTTCCGGCAACATGGATTTTCTTCGGCCTCTAAAACTCCAGGATATTGCGGATAAAATTAAAATGGATATTTCCACTATCAGTCGTTCAACCCGCAGAAAATTTGTTGATACTCCTTATGGTATTTTTGAACTTAAACATTATTTTACAGATTCGATCGAATTAAATGACGGCAGAATTCTGGGAACATTTATCATCAAAAGAGCTTTGAAAAAGATCATTCAGGTTGAAGATAAGCATAAACCATTAAGTGATGATACACTTGTAGAAGAATTAGCCAAAGAAGGCTATACACTTGCACGAAGAACCGTGGCAAAATATAGGGATCAGATGGGATACCCTGTAGCGAGATTAAGAAAAGAAATTTAAAGGAGTATTTATGGCAACAAGACGTGTATTTGTCGGAGATCAGGAAGTTCAGATTCCCGAGTTTAACATCAAACTGATTCCATTATTGGGTATTGCTCTGGCCCTATGGTTATTTACGGGTGTGTATATGGTGGGCCCAGATGAAGTAGGGGTTGTGCGTACTTTTGGAGAATATACCCGGGTGGCACAATCAGGATTGAACTATCATTTCCCTTATCCGATTGAGAGTGTGAGCACACCTAAAGTGACAGAAGTGAAACGTATTGAGATTGGATTTAGGACATTGCGAAATGGGCAGTATCGAACGGTTGAAAAAGAGAGCCTCATGCTTACGGGAGATGAAAATATTGTTGATGCTGAAATGATTGTTCAATACAAAATTAAGGATCCGGTTTCATATCTATTCAATATTGTTGGACCGGAACTCACTGTTAGGGAAGCTTCTGAAGCAAGTCTCAGAACCGTAGTGGGTAGAAATAAAATTGATGAAACACTTACTACAGGAAAATTTACAATTCAGGAAGAAACAAAGACACAACTTCAGGCGATCCTGGATAAATATGAATCAGGGATATACGTAGTTGCAGTACAGCTTCAGGATGTATCTCCTCCAAAGGAAGTTATTGGCGCATTTAAGGATGTGGCTTCTGCAAAGGAAGATAAAAATAGAATGGTCAACCAGGCAGAGGGCTATCGAAATGATATAATCCCGAAAGCTCGGGGGGAAGCAGAAGCTATGATTAGAGATGCGGAAGGATTTAAAGAATCACGTATAAAACGTGCAGAAGGTGATGCTACAAAATTCACAACCATTTTAAAAGAATACAGAAAAGCTAAAAGCATTACCCAAAAACGCCTGTTTTTAGAAACAATGGAAAAAGTTTTACCTGATATTGACAAGGTTATTATTCCGGATAAGGACAGTGGAAATATGCTGAACTTATTGAACCTTACAGCAGGAAAAGGAGGGCAGAAATAATGAAACGTTTTACTATTGTAATTTTTGTACTCGCCCTCTTATTTGTTTTATCCAGTATTATAACTATCGATGAAACGGAACAAATTGTCATTCTTCAGTTTGGAAAGCCAGTCAAGACGATTAAAGAACCGGGGCTGAATTTTAAACTTCCAGCTCCTCTACAAGTTGCTAATTCTTTTGAGAAAAGGCTTTTAGAATATGATGTGCCACCTGAAGAAATCCTCAGCCGGGATAAAAAATCACTCATTATTGATAACTATGTTCGCTGGCGAATTATAGATCCTCTTTTATTTTTACAAACAGTGAAAGCGGTACCTACAGCAAAAACCCGATTGGATGATATTGTCTATTCCGAACTTCGTCAGGAACTGGGAACTCATGATATGGTAGAAATCATTACAGAAAATCGTGAGCTCATCATGGATAAAGTTACTAAAGCCAGTAATGAAGAGACGCGGGACTTTGGTATTGAGGTTGTAGATGTAAGAATTCGCCGTGTGGATTTACCCCGTGAAAACGAAGCATCAATCTATGCCCGGATGGAAGCTGAGCGGAAGCGACAAGCAAACAAATTCCGCTCAGAAGGAGAAGAAGAAGCACAAAAGATTCGTGCCGCAACCGATCGCGATAAAACAGTTATCCTTGCAGATGCTTATAAGCAAGCTCAGGAAATAAGAGGTGAGGGTGAAGCCAGAGCCCTGGATATTTATGCTGCATCTTTTTCTAAAGATCCGGATTTTTATGAGTTTTTACGTACTTTAGAAACTTATGAAAAAGTGATTGATAAAAAAACTACGCTGGTTCTACCTGGCGATTCGAAACTATTTAAGGAATTAACACAATAAATTGAAAACCGCACTTGATTATAATAAAGTGTGAATAAAAAATGAAAATAACTATTAAATCAACCACGATACTAGGGGTACGCCATAAACGTAAAGTTGCTATGGCTGGAGATGGTCAAGTTACCTTTGGCGAAATGTCGTTTAAGCAAAAAGCAGTAAAAGTTCGCAAATTTGAATGTGAGGGTGGAGACGTATTAGGAGGTTTTGCAGGTGCAGCAGCGGATGCCTTAACACTTTTTGAAAAATTTGAACAAAAACTGGACAAGTATGATGGAGACTTAACCCGCACTGTAGTAGAACTGGCTAAAGATTGGCGAACGGATAAAGTGCTTAGAAATTTGGATGCAATGCTCGTTGTTATGAATAAAAATTATAGCTTTATCATCTCTGGAGATGGAAATGTAATTGAGCCAGATGGGCCCATTGTTTCCATAGGATCAGGCGGAGGATTTGCCCAAGCTGCTGCAACTGCATTGATTAGTTCATCCATTTATTCAGCTAAGCAAATCGCTGAAAAATCATTAAAAATCGCAGCTGACCTTTGTATTTACACGAATGATGCAATTACCGTATTGGAGATTTAATGAAAGAAATGACGCCAAAACAAATCGTGAAAGAACTGGACCGTTATATTGTTGGCCAAAAGAATGCAAAAAAAGCAGTTGCTATCGCGCTGCGAAACCGTTGGCGTAGACAGCAGGTAGATGAAAAACTCCGGGATGAAATCATGCCTAATAATATTATTATGATTGGTTCTACAGGCGTAGGTAAAACGGAGATCGCCCGCAGACTTTCAAATCTGGCAAATGCACCTTTCATTAAAGTTGAAGCTAGTAAGTTTACGGAAGTGGGTTATGTTGGCCGTGATGTAGAATCCATGGTTAGAGATTTGATGGATACAGCTGTGACGATGGCGCAAAGAGACAAGGAGGAAGAAGTACTGGAAATGGCAGAACTTCTGGCAAATGAAAGAATTCTGGATATTCTATTTCCCGATGAACATAAAGATGACCCTAAAATTTCTAAAGACCTAAAAGAACGTCATGCTCGAACCCGTGATAGAATCCGCAAAAAAATGGAAACCGGTTCTTTTGAAGATAAAATGATTGAAATTGAAATTTCAGATGAGCCTTCAATCGGGATGCAGGTTTTTGGCCCCATGGGGATGGAAGATATCGGCATGAATATTAAAGATATGCTTGCAGGACAATTTCCAAAAAATAGACGTTCCAAAAAAATGACTGTAGCTGAAGCAAGAGAAGTCTTGACAGAAAACGAAGCAGCTAAATTAATTGATCAGGATGAAGTAATCAGAATTGCGCGGGACCGCACTGAAAATCACGGGATCATTTTTTTAGATGAAATTGATAAAGTTGTAGGGTCCAATGGTAGTGTCGGCCCAGATGTAAGCCGGGAAGGTGTTCAGCGGGATTTGCTCCCGATTGTGGAGGGTAGCAATGTAAATACAAAATATGGGTCGATTTCCACTGATCACATTTTATTTATTGCTGCAGGCGCATTTCATGTGAGTACTCCTTCAGATATGATTCCAGAATTACAGGGTAGATTTCCAATTCGAGTAGAAATGGATAAACTCACAAAAAGTGATTTTATCAAAATTTTAACTCATCCTCGCTCTGCCTTGATTAAACAATATACGGCTCTTTTAGGCGCAGAAGATGTTGAACTTGAATTCAACGATACAGCATTAAATGCTATTGCAGAATTGGCTTCGGCCGTGAATAGTAAAATGGAAAATATCGGAGCTAGAAGGCTACATACGATTATGACCACTCTTTTAGAGAATCACCTTTTTGATCAACCAAAGAGGGGTACGAAAAAAATAAAGATTACTGGTAAAATTGTGAAAGAAACTTTAAATGGTATTGTGACAGACCCTGATCTGAGCCGCTACATTCTATAAGGGTAAAAAAATGCCAAATCACTTTTTACATATCGCAGATTTTTCAAAGGATGAACTGTTGGCTTTGTTGCAACTTGCTAAGGAAATCAAGACAAAATATAAAAAAAGGGAGGAATATAAACCATTCAAGGATCAATCATTGGCCATGATCTTTGCAAAACCTTCTGCAAGAACCCGGATTTCTTTTGAAACCGGTTTTACATGGATGGGCGGTCATGCTCTATTTCTAGGTCCAAGCGATATTGGGATCGGTAAGCGCGAAGAAATCAAGGATATTGCCCGTGTTATTTCACGCTATAACAATCTTATTATGGCTCGTCTCTTTGATCATGAGAATATGCTAGAATTGGCCAAATATTCAGATTCTACCGTTATTAATGGACTCACAGATTACAACCACCCCTGTCAGATTATGGCTGACATACTAACTATCTGGGAACATCGTGGCAATCTTGATGATTTAAAGGTAACCTATATGGGTGACGGGAATAACATTGTTCATTCCTGGTTACAGCTTGCAAGTAAATTACCCATGCATTTTGTCTGTTGCGGCCCGACAGGATTTGAGCCCGATTTAAAAACAGTTAAGATGGTTGAAGTTTCAGGTATTTCTACTTTTGAATTATCTCATAATCCCAAGTCTGCTGTAAGTAGTGCTGATGTGATTTACACGGATGTTTGGGCGTCTATGGACAAAAAGGAAGAAGCAGAAGAGCGAGAACGCATCTTTGCTGATTTTCAGGTCAATGAAGCATTAATGGATGCAACAGGTAAGGAAACCTTATTCATGCACTGTCTGCCAGCTGAACGTGGTCGGGAAGTCACGGACGGTGTCATGGAGGCAGAATATTCTATAGTATTTGATGAAGCTGAAAACAGGATGCATGCTCAGAATGCCATTATGGTCACCTTGGCTGGGAAATAATATTGTTGATAACATATATGCTTTTAGGTGAGTGTTAAAAATGCAGGAACTCCTGACTTTTTTCGAAACAGTTCCTTCATCAACAAGATCCATTTTTTTGATAAGCGGATTAGGCTTATTTCTATCTCTGGAAGCAATTGCCCCTCTTTTTCAGATGGATTACAATAAACTTAAACATGCAAGAATTAACCTAACTTTTACGCTCATTACACTCCTCATAAATCTCATCGGGGCATCCCTGATTGTGTCTGCAGTTAATTTTGGCCAATCTAATCAATCCGGTATATTAAACTGGATTCAATTTCCTTTATGGACTTATGTGATTACTGGATTGGCTCTTTTAGATTTGATCGGGGCCTGGCTAATTCATTGGCTGGAACACAAGGTAAAATGGATGTGGAAATTCCATTTAATTCATCATACTGACGCTAATGTAGATGTCACCACCGGTCTTCGTCACCATCCCGGCGAAAATATTTTCCGCCTCTTATTCACAACTCTGGCGGTATTAGTTACAGGTGCGTCTTTTGGTCTGATTATGTTGTACCAGACTATTTCAGCTTTTTTTGCTGCCCTAACTCATGCCAATATTCTAGTACCTGTATGGCTAGATAAACCTTTATCCTGGATCTTTGTTACTCCCCATTTCCATAAAATTCATCATCATTACGTATTACCGAATACGGACTCAAACTATGGCAATATATTTTCCATTTGGGATCATCTTTTTTCTACTACATCACATCGAAAAATGAATGAATTGGAGTACGGTATTGACACCCATATGGAAGTACAGGAACATTCAAGTTTGAAAAATTTAATATTAATTCCTTTTCAGACTTATCGACCGCCTGTAGGTGCCAAATTCAAAGATTAAATTATTTTCCCAGCAGTTTTAGTTTTTAGAATTTTTCATAGAAATTAATTAATTATCCCTTTATTCGCCTGATATTTTCAAATCACTTTTTTTTTTACTTTTTTATAGATGCACATTAAATTTAATTCGTACTACGAGGTAAGGATAGGTGATTCAAACATTTTTTATGAGTCTTCCGTCTAATGATAATAGCATTGACGTAAGCTTTCCAATGCAGACTACTTTCTACATGTATTCTAAGGTTTGACTACCACCATTTCCCAAAAAATTAAAAGTTGAAATAATATATGAGAGTAATATCAAAACATTTTAAAAAACTTGTATCATTCTTCATTTATCTTTTTATAATTAGCTGTGAAGATGTTGAACTTGATTTACCAGGCAATACTCAGGTTCTTGACCCCGGTGAACCCAAAGGAAGTATTGCATGGAATATTTCTGAAGAAAATAATGTAGGAAAACTACCCGAAAATCTACAGGGAACAAGTACTACCATAGGTACTATTGAAGTAGACGATATCAATCCCGATGATGAAATAAAATCTGTTGTAATAATATCTCAAAAAATAAATGGAAATGAAAGAAGTCTTTTTACTATTTTGCAAGATTCATCGGGGGTATGGAAGCTTGTACTTTTGCAAAGTGCAAATATTGATTATGAAACACTCCATTCGCAAAATGGAGCCAGTACAAAGTGTGATGTGTCAATGGTGATTACAGATGATAGTCCCAGCGAGGAAACAGGATCACTAACGGTCAGTGTAGAAATAACAAACATAAATGAAAATCCAACTTGGGACATTTCTAATGTCTACTCAGGCGTAGCTGATATAGGAATTCCCTATCAGTCAGTTGAAATAAAATGGGGGGATACTGATTTAACATACAACTCTACATTAATATTGGTAAACAACCCTCAGTGGCTTTCATTGAATGGAAATAAACTTATGGGTACTCCAGATTCTGCTAATCCTAACTTATCATTCAGTCTAAAACTTACAGATGAAGGTGGATTATTTATTACCCAGGAATTTAATCTGAATGTAAGAGACAATAGTGCTCCTACATTTACATCAAGTTTAGAAAATGAATGGGATGAATTGATCACAGATTCATGGACTATATATTTTAGTGATCCTAATTCATTTGATGTAGTTACTGCCACTGTAAAATGGAATTCATACGAACTATCATTTGAGCAGAACTCTGCCAATTCTTGCGAAGTTTCGGGCACTATCCCACATGATTATGCTGAAAACTATGTAGAATTTGATATAACATTAATTGATAATAGGCCAGATCACCCTGATACATTAAAGCAGACTTTTAGTATTTTTGTGAAACCAAACCAAGAACCATACTTTACTACATCTGATTATCAGGATGATTGGGAAGAAGAGAGACAATTATCATGGATAATCTACTGGGCTGACCCAAATACTGTAGATTATTCTACTTTGGAAGTAGTATCAACTGACCTTATCAATGAATTAACATTCATGCCAAATCCGAGCGGTAATTATGGCACAGTATCAGGGTATCTGCCAACATCCTATGTTAACCAAGACATTACCTTCAGTTTGACATTAAATGATAATAGAAATGGTTACCCATTATCTACAACACAAGAATTCACAATTACCGTTGACCCAAACGACTCTCCGACTTTTTCAAATACAAACAATATTCTAGAGAGTATCAATCACGGTTGCCAGTATTACTATGATGTAAATTGGTCTGACCCGGATGGCGATAATGTAACTCTCACCTATGATAATAATGTGGATTGGATGAATATAAACAATAACGGTGTTTTATCTGGAACACCATCAGAGAATGATATCGGTTCCAGCGGAATTATTTCACTAACTATTACAGATAATCGTCCGAATGTTCCAAAAGATACTACATTCATTTTTACAATCAGTGTAATTGAAAATTTTGCTCCTGAATTCACCAATTCCGGATCAGTAGATACCACCGCAACTGTGGGAGAAGAGTACAGTTTTCAGTTTGCTATCAATGATGATAATAGCGATGCGCTTACATTTTCGGTCCCTATAAAACCAGATTGGCTATCAGTCAATTATTTACAATACAGGCTTTATGGCACACCGCCGGATTCAACGTACATCGGGGCTAACAACGTAAGAGTGCAAGCGGCAGACTGCGGGGCAACAACATCGTTCGATTATTCGATTGAAGTTTCAGAATAATTAAAAATAATAAAAGGGAATAAAATGAAAATTAGATCAGATATGAACGCTAGAACCGCTATGGTTTATGGCGGTGCAGCATTTTTACTTGTGATTGTAGGATTTCGATCAATCATAGCCACATTGGATCCGGACCACATTGGCGTCATGACCTATCTGTCAATAGGTGCATTGATTTTGGAGTTCTTTCTTTTGCTGCTCTATGCACAGAGTATCTACAATCTCGGTCCTGACAGTGGGGGTTCCAAAACAACCAGTGCTAGTGTTGGTGATATGGATAGCAAGGAGATTTCAGAATTGACAGCTGCTGTTATTAAAGTAGCAGAAATGGGTGAAGGGCTATCCAATTTAGCCAGCGGAAAAGTACGTGAAGAAGTCAGGAAAGAGGTTAATGAGATTTTGTCAAAAGCAATCAAGAATTAGGTAATAAATTATGAAAAAAGTTGAAGTTTATTTCCTAATCAACTTAGGTGCTATCTTAAGTTTATTTGCGATTGAAGGCGAGCTTTCAATCTATATGCAAAGACAGGATGATATTTTAAAAAATGTTGCGCAGGATAAACTCCAGACCCTAGTTGAAATCAGTAATGTTGAGTCAAATTATGAAGATCCGGATTTCTACCGACTCTTTTTTGATGTGGAAGGTGAGTATGAACAAGGCTCAATCGAATTCAATCCCAGTTTTACCACGTCAATTGTGGAAGTTGATGGTGAAAGTGTAAAGGTGGATGATACCTATGACTGGGAACTAGAAAATGTAAAGGTGGAGCCATATGCACAAGAAGGCAGTAACAATCGTTACGTAGCTAGTATTGAGCTGAGCTCTGTAGAAGAGAATTATCTTAACCAACCCTTTGATGTTGATTTAGGTGTACAATTTATACCGGATATTGATACAACTACATACAACCAATGGTCTGAAGCATTTGGTGATTATAAGGTAACTGACAAGCTGTTAAAAATTATTAACGCTGAAGTTTCCAGAGAAGGAAGTTTTACAATTAATCGGGAATTTGATACACCGGTCACCCTCATATATATGGATGGTCAGCAATCTGAATTTTTTGTTCTTTTTGATAAGAAAAAATATACTGTTCTTCGCGGTCTCAATTGGGAGATNCCATTTAGTGTAGGCGGTGTAAATACAGATGCAGACTTTNATGTTGAACTTGCAAGTGGAAAAGATTTAGTGAAGGAACTTGTTTCTGGCTTGCCACGTGCTTTCATTAGAGGAAAAGGTACAAGTAATGGCACAGTAGAAGTGGTGGGCCTTCGTAAGCGCGATAAAAAATCCAGTATNACTTCCGCCCGNATTATTGTAGTTGATCCAAAATACAGTTCACCATCTGANGATAAAGAAATCTANATTGGTGAAAAATATGTGTTTGATAGTCGGGTCAAAGACGTTGACCGAGATAGAATTTCCGTAAAAATTTCCGGTTCAGCAGTGAATGCAAAGACATTTGATTCTTATGAAGCTGCCTTCAAGCCAAAAAAGAAAGGTAAAGTCAAATTCGAAACATTTGTTGATGGGAATAAGGTCAAAGGCCTAGCCCATGAAGTAAAGGTAAGGAAAATACCGCCACCTAAACTTGAGTTCAAAAGGTTGGGTAAAGGCTCTAATAACCTGCTCCTAACGGTTACAACCTATGGGAATAAAAATGGTAAAAAAGCTGTTGTCCCTATTTCTGGTGTTTACGGAAAACTGGAAGAAGAGCAACCTGAAAAAAGAGTTGGAAATCGACGTGTTGTAAAATACAGTTTTGAGCTGGATGAACCTCAGTTTGGCTCTACTACAGAAATCAAAATCAAAGTAGTAGATAAATATAAAGCAGAGTCTATTTCTGATAATGAGTTTGAATATTATGATTAATAAAATGATGAAATTAAGGATTATGATCACTCTCTTAGGAACTGGCCTTATGGCGCAGGAATCCTTGTACTGGGAAGTGGCAGATCCAATTGTCAACAGTGAGTTCATTGAAGCTTATATCAATCGTCTTATTGAAGTTGATAAGTTTGAAGAGAATACGATCCAGGCTTCTCATTCAATTATTGTTCATGTTGAAGCCATGGATGATAAGGTTGAGCTTAGAAAGCTGAAAGCCAAAAATTACCAAATGGGTGAGTATCAGTCATTCATGATGGATGAAGTAGGGAAAATGGATCCGTTCCAGTTAAATACTATATTAGATAGAGAATACAAGTGGAAGGATGCAAGCAGAGAAGACCTATCTGAATTAGAAGAATTCAGTACTGTTGATAATATTTTTAAAGAACGCAGTTTCAAAGATGCCAGGGATGCATTCTGGTGGTCGAACTCACAAATCAGTGCAAGTTCGTCATTAAAGATATTCATCCGGCAAAAAAGCAGCAACCTGGCATTACGAATTGAGCAAGGTTTCGCTGATCTTGGTTTCAGTCGCCAATTATCAGAAAACCTATTATTGGGTTTATCCAATGACATGGTCAGCACCTACCTCATCATTCCAGGTAATACGGAATCTGTTTTGAATGGAATTGGTCATCCACTGGAAGGGAATATAGGATTTGGTTTCAAGTTTGATACTCATATGCTTGGTGGACAGGTCAATTATATGGATATTGATGGAGAAGAGTATGAATGGGAAAAGGTGTATAGCCGTAAGCATATGGTTTTTCCTGCAAGCAGTGGGCTAATGTATTGGAGCAACACTTTCCAAATTAACAGGAAGGTTGATACCAGTTATGGTAAAAAATTAAAAAAGCAGAAAAAAGAAAAAGCTGAAGCAAAAAAGATTGTTGCAAAGTCACGTACCTGGTCGATAGGAGATGAAAGTTACTCTGGAATCTTCAGAAGCTTGAAAGATGGTAACGTAGCTATTGCAGTGGATAGGAATGAAAAAGATCATAATGCAGCTGCAAAAGGAAGAATCTGGACTAAAAAGTCTGGAGGAACTGTAGAAGCAATTCTTCAGGAAAGGGATAAAAACCAAGTCGTACTTCTTAGAAAAAGTGATGAATTTCAGATGGTGTTTAAACTAACAGACCTTTCAGAAAAAGATCAAGAATTTTTGGATGGTCTAAAATGGGATGGTGAAGAATTATTGATGGTACCATTAGAGACTCTTATTTCAGCAGATCAACAACTTCTCAAAGTTGCCACAACTGATATTGTTGCAAGAAAAGGCAAGGGAAAAGAATTAAAAATAAGTGAAGCATTTGCTTCAATGCGTTTAAAAGCTGGTTTATCTTTTGCGCAAATAGTTCACAGTGTGATTGATGAAAAAAATGATATCAGCATAACAGACCGAATCACCGGTACAAATTCAATCGGTTTTTATGCAAAAGTAGAAGGGGTCACAGATACAAAAAATACAAAAGCATTCGTTCAGCTTAATGTATCTGGTAATGGATTTAAGGCTTACAGTTTTGGACTGGAGCATAACGTCTATAAAATGGTTAATCTAGGACTTGATTGTACGTTATATCCAAATAATTCCTTTATCGAATTTACAGATAAACGTGATTCGGAAAGTAAATGGCAGTGGTATCCTGGCAGTAGGCCCGATGAGTTAGGAGATGGTGGTGGAACTCTATTAATCTCTCCTTATATAGCTGTCAATTTTTAAATTATTATGGATATGAACATGATAAATATTTCAAGGAATTTCTTTTGGATACTGTTGCTGAATTTTACCTTAATTGCTCAGGATAACAGTCTATCGCTTAAAAATGACAATGCCCAGGTTTCAGAAGATGGATCCATTGCTGTAAGCGTATTGAAAAATGATGGAATAAAAGATAAAAGCAACCTATTATTGGAAATTGTGGAAAAACCAAAATTTGGAACTACAGAAATCAAAGGACAAAACATCGTTTACACGCCAAACGCTAATGCAAATGGTATTGATGTTTTTAAGTACAAGGTTGATATAGGTACAGCTAATGGGATAGCACAGGTAAGAATAAACGTTAATGCAGTAAACGATGCTCCAGAGTCGGTTACTCTTGATAAAAATACGGTGAAAGAGAATCAACCGGAAGGTACAGTTGTAGGTGCCTTAGTAGTATCTGATCCTGATGAAGGCGATGTATTTACCTATGAGCTGGCTCGCGATGGTAGCAGAGATAATTTTAGAATTGATGGAAAAAATCTTGTTACAAAGCAAGCATTTGATTTTGAATCACAAAATAATTACACAATCACCTTACGTGTCTCTGACTCAGATAAAGAGTCTTTCGTTGGTACCATTATCGTTAAGGTTGAAAACGAAAATGAAAGCCCGACACTCAATAAAAAAAGTAAAAAGTTATTTCACGCTGAGAATGCAGGCAAAATTGTAGCGAAGATAGAAGCTTACGATCCTGATAGTGACCAGTCTGGAGTAAAATTTAAATTAAGTGAAAGTCCTGACAAGGGTGTTTTTAAGATAACAAGGAGGGGAGACATTTCATTTTTAAAAGAGCCTGATTATGAAAATCCGCTTGACCAAAATAAAGATAATGTTTACGAAATAGCCTATAAAATTATTGATAGTAAAGATAGCAAATTATCTGTTGGTGGTTCTGCAACTATTACTGTAACGGACGAAATGGAAACAGAAGTAAAATCCTTAGACCAGCGTAAATTTATATCTTGGACTGTTGATCATCAGCCTTACCATATCCTAATGGAAGAGTCCGTTTTAAAATATATGAGTTTAAGAAGTATTGATGAAACTGATGATGAAGATGAGTCTTCTAATCAAATTAAAGAGCTAAAACCCACAGATCAAATTATTTTGGTTCAAAGAAAAGATAATAACAAAGAAATTCATGAAATCTGGTATGGTAACGGACTTGATTACACTATTATTGATCGTGAAAAAGTTGACTGGGTTTTTAGTCAAGATATTCAAGATGTTCTTTTAGAGCGTGATCAGTATTTAAATAGTACATCAGAAACAGTTTTTCACGGAAGTGAAAATGAAAGATTAATCGCTGGATATGGATCTGAATTTTCAGTTTGGCATAGTAGTAACTTTAAATTTTCACTTGCATCTCTTTCAATGCGTTCAAACCTATTGCAGTATGCAGCGAACCTGCGCGTAGGGAATCAGCTGATCGGTTTGTCAGGTATGATTGGTGGTTCCGGAGAATTTGGTGTTGCTACACACCAATCAGAATTTGGTGTTAGATTACCATTTTCGTTTGATATTGGGACTACTGGGTATGATAATGAGACATCTTTGCTCAGTGCAGATTATGGAGGCCTTTATGCAAGGGGGAATATCGAAAGTCTTTTTGCCACCAAAGCTGATTTCCATGGTTTAATGGGATTTACATTTTATCCATCAAGCTCAAAAAAGCTCTCATCTCCAGATCTATTGGCTGATACAACAAAATGGCAGGCAGTGGAAGATTCCACAGTTAACCTGAACATCCTTGATAGTTATGCCTTAATTGCGACTACTGTTCAGGTCCCCATTAAGGTTCCATTTATTGGACGTTTCACTGCAACACCGGGTTATCACTTCATTAAAGTAGCACACAGGCTGAAAGATACTAGAATTCAAGCAATAGATGCAGGACAGGATCTGTATGAGAGAACATTTTTTAATCAAGTTTACACTGCACCTGTAGATTCTAATAGTACAGGTAGCTATACTTATGAATCCCTTAATGATGAAGGAAACTCTTACACAAGTCTAACATCTTTTTATTTTAGGTTTGAAATAACTGGACAAATTGGTCAAAAACCAAATTTCATTGAAAGGTTATCCTTTATGGATTTCATTAAAATCTCTAAAGTCCCTTTCTATGAATTCTCATTCCAGACAATCACAGGTCTTAACTCCATTTGGTCAATAGATCTTAATGTGTCAGATGAAATTGGAATTTCATTTACGGGGCTCAGTAAGAATGCTGATCTGAAAGGTGATTGGATGCCAGAAAATAAATTTTGGTTTGGTCTTAACTACAGGGCAAACTTTTAAACTAGATTGAATAGTTACAATTCCTGACAACCAACCTTCCGATAAAAGCCAATTGCATTTTGATTGTTTTTGTTAACAATAAGGTGTACTCCAGGAACACCTTGGGATTGTAGTTGCTTCAAAAATCGTTCGACTAGTTTACGACCAGATCCTTTCCCTTGAGCAATGGGCAGAGTAATCTTTTAGCCCATTTTCAATAATATGACCCCGATTTAGATGCCGTTTATAATTAGCTTTTAAAGAGCCCTAATGCTTTTTTGGAAGTGGGTATTGTTTGCAAAATTTAGGAAACCACATTTCTTCACACTTTTCATAAAATGTAATGGAATCATCTGTACCTAAAATGTAACTACAGGGTGTAGAGTCCATTGTTAGAATGGAACAGATGCCAGTTTCTAATAATAGCATAAGGTGCTGCAAATA
>PBKF01000029.1 GCA_002722105.1 Fidelibacterota bacterium | reverse complement strand
TGCAGGGATTGCACCTGAAACATCAACTGTTCCATTCATATCAATGGTCGTACCATTAATCTCAACCTCGTTGTCTGATACCAGATCCAATACACCATCTGCGCTCTGAGATATTTGAGTGCCAGAGTCCCCAAATTGAAGTTGATTTGTTCCATTCAATTTTATTCCAGTGTCTTCCACGTGCGTTAGTGTAACATCTTGCTCATCACCTAAGTTAATGACAGCGCCATCTGCAAGAAATAAATCTGAGAATTCTGCTGAACTTGTTCCAAGGAATGCTCCATCAGACTCGTCAGGAACAATACCCTCATTTGCAGTGATTATTGTAACCGTAGCTACTGCAGGAGTAGTTCCTCCAATAACTGAATTGTCTATAGTCGCGCCAGAAAGAGTAATATCATCAGGAACATATTCATCAGCAATAGCAGTCCCTTGCCACTGCCCAGATGTAATGGTCCCCACTTCATCTATTGCAGAATCATTCCCCGTTGTAATAATTGTTCCTGTAACGTTTGGAAAAGTGATTGTTTTATCAGATAAAGTTGGGTCTTCCACCGAAAGTGTGGTCTCAAAATCGTCTATTGACTCTCCCTCCAAAACAATAGGAGAGGCTCCAACCAAAGTTCCCATCGATGATGCCTCAACCCCTGTAATGTTTGAGCCATCTCCAGCAAATGCATTTGCCGTTATAGTTGAAGAGGTTGTAAGAGTATTATTCCCAAAGTCTATTGCATCAGAAGATGAGGTTATGGAACCATCAGCTAGAGTCAAATCACCAACTGTTGAACCCGTTTCCAAAGTTGCAGTACCTGCGCTAATTGTACCTGTAGTGGACAAGGCATCATTCCCAAAGTCTATTGCATCAGAAGATGAGGTTATGGAACCATCAGCTAGAGTCAAATCACCAATCTCAGACCCTGATGATAAAGTTGATACCCCTGCTGTAAGAGTACCATTAGTGGAAAGGTTTTCATTCCCGAAGGATATATTATTTGAAGCAGATGCTATAGTACCATCAGTAAAAGTTAAGTTACCAATGGTTGATCCTGATTCTAAAGTTGCTACTCCCGTATTAAGTGTACCAGTTGTAGAAAGGTCATCATCTCCAAAATCTATTTCATTCGTAGAAGAAGCAATTGCACCATTAGAAATTGTCAAATTACCAATTGAGACCGATCCACTTTCAGATGAAATTGATCCACTATCTATGGTTATATCCCCAACATACGCTCTAGATTGAGCTTGCACTGTGGTAAAACTTCCGGTCTGTGGATTTTCAGCACCAATAACAGTCCCATCAATAGTCCCACCATCAATATCCACATTACCACTGACATACTTTGTATCTATGTAAGATTTTATTGACTGTTGGGTTGCAAGATGTCTATCTGAGTTTGAAACCAAATCATCTTCATCCAAGACTGCCTGACCTGTAATAAATGTTGCGCTAACTGTTCCATCTACATACACAGTGTCATTTGAAAGACCAATAAGATCATAATTATCAACTAAACCTATGTGTTTACCAGTAATTGTAATTGTGCTATCAAAAATAACTGCAGATTCATCATCGGGAATAATATTTATATCGCCTGAATTTGTTTTGATAAAAATATTTCCATCACCAACTATAATATCATCTGCAGCAATGGCTGTGGGAATACCCCATGTGCCGGAACCATCACCATCAGATATCCATGATTCGCCAGCAGTTCCACTTGATGTAACGCCAAACTCAACCTTGCTGGCTGATAATATTCCATCCTCTACTAGGTCAGTTAAATTTGAATCCACTTGTTGGTATGCTGACAGAGTATCAAAAAGTTCAGCTGTAGTTGTATAACTATCTAAGGAATCCTTTAGTAGATAAACATTGAGATCAGGTAAATTATCTAAATCATCATAATTTGCTTTCTCAGCATAAGAGGCCGTATCGGATAAGACAGAATAAAACACAGAAGTTAATACTTGCCTTGGAGACAAGGTTGACCCATCGACGGTCAACTCTAAATAAGCTTCTTTAGGTATGAATGAAAAAGGATTTGTGTTGCCAAGTATTGTACTAATAATTCCACTATTTACAGTCACTTCCTGATTTTCAAACCATATGGCATCACCACCATCTGCTACATCAAATATTTTGAATAATACCTCATAGCTACCATCATCAGTTGGGGTACCATCTGCTTTAGTAATAAGACCTTGATATGAAATGCGCCTAGGTACACTCTCATCGCTTGTATTATTTGTAATTTCCATCAAGTTATTTTGCCTGCTGCCTTGTTTTTTAGTTTGCCCAAGTCTGTTTTGAGCAAGACAAATGGTCAAAAAGAGCATTAGGATGAGAGTAAATCTCTTCATGTTAAACTCCTGTTTTGAATAAACACATTGATTTTTATTTTATGAAAGTTTTTAATCATGGGGAAAACCAGGTGGTAACTCTATTTCAGGTTCTTCTGAAGGTTTATCTAGTAGTTTATCTAATAATAAATAGATTGCACCTACCATAAACGGATATCTTCCATATGAAAACAACTTCTCATTTCTCATAATTAATCGGTCAATTCCTGATATGTTATTTTTAAAATCTTTGGCACTAAGCATTCTGGATATACCCAATCTTAGTTTTTTATCAAGACCATATATACCTGCATCATTCATAATGCCATAAGGCCCCACAATTGTAAAATCATTAATAAGGGTGTTTATTTTTTTGACCTCTGATATCCTCAAATATAATTCGTCAACAGCCTCAGCAAAGTTCCAAGACAAGGCATATTTTGCCTTTAATAGGCTTGCATTTCTAAGGATGCAATCATCTGAATTGCAATTAGAACTGTATCCATTTGGCCTGTTATTTTTTTCTATGTTATTACCAAGTAAAATTTCATAGTCAAATCCAACTGATTTAATCTGATCTATTATGATACTATTTATGATGTTAGCATCGACTTTGTTTAGTTTTCCATCATCAAAACCTTGAATGAATATTATTGGCGTTGATGTTTCTTCAATTAAAATATTATTCTCAAACGAGAATGTTTGTCTTTGCTTGGTCAGGCTTCTTTCTACAGTATCAAATTTTGTTTTATTTTGAACTACAGGATTATAATACTCTACGATTAATGTATCGGAATCTTCAAAACCAATTCGATCTTTTATTGTTAGTATGACTTCTAGCTTTGTACCAGGTTCATTTTCATTAAGTTTTAAATCAATCACTGATTGATATGTCTCAACACTTTTTAAGAATTTACTACCATATGTCTGTACAGAAATTGCAGAAGTAAAATCATTATCAGATTTAAGAGCCAACCCAGGTGCAAAATCCCATCGATACTTTATTTTAGAACCATCGCCAACATAAGATCGTGACCCATCTAAGAAAATTGAACCCTTTGATGATGTCTTAACATCTTTACCCGCATCAGCAACAGGTCTTGTATTCCCAAACATAAACATATCTGTCTGCCCATAGAGATTCATCATTATTAAGATATTTATGTTTACGAGTTTTAAAAATAATCGAAGAGATTCATAAATTAGATTAAAATCAAGTTTGTTTAGATTTACATGCATGTTTATTTACCTTTATATGCCGTTTGATACGACCGTGGGTGTGATAAAAATCAATAATTCCCGCTGCTCTCTATTTTTACTGCTGTAATTAAACAGCTTCTTTATTATTGGAATATCACCAAGAATTGGCACTTTTGAGTTATCTTCATCTGCTGCATCAAATATCAAGCCTCCAATCAATAATGTTTCTCCATTATTTACTCTTACGGTAGTGTTAGTAGAACGTGTAGATATCATTGGACGTTGATCTTTTCCAATAAATCCAATTATGTCTTGAACGATAGCATCAATTTTCATACTTATGACACCATCTTCATTTGCTCTTGGAAGAACATTCAAAGAAATATTAACATGCTGATTTTCATAGGTGTAGGGGTTGGTACCAAAAACACTTCCCTCTCCTTGTGGAACCAAGACTGGGATAGTCGTTCCAACAACTATGTTTGCGGGAGAATTGTTTGTTGTTGTTAATTGAGGTTCTTGAAGGAGTTTTGTACTTCCATCATTAGCCAACAATGATAATATTGCAGATACAATAGGTCGACTCAAAGTAGCAAAGTTCATTGTCTGATCACCCAATGTCAAATAACCAAGGTCAAAAGTGGATAATGTATCTGTATCCAAACTCTTTATGAAACTCATTTTTTCTCTCAAATCCCAATTTATCCCTATTGTTTCATTGTGTTTTAAAGCAGTTTCAATAAACTTAACTGCGATATTTATTTGGTCGCTTTCAACATCAAGTGAGCGTATGACACCTTCAATCAATGAAAAGTTAGTTGGTAAATCTGTTACAAGAAGAATATCCTTCTCGCCTGGTTCCATATTGGTTGAAGCTGTAGAAGATAGAGCTCTTATTTTACCCCTAGGTGTAAGTACTTCGCTGACTGCATCTGATAAAATGGTTCCTGTAACATATTTCAATCTGAACATTCTGGTCAGCAATTCACCACTCATTACCTTTTTTGTTTTCATCGGCTGTACAATTATAATGTTGTCTTGTATGAACCATTCATAATCATTCACATGCAGGATAGCATCTAAAGCAGTTTCTAAAGAAACATCATCCAGACTAACGGTAACTCGGCCTGAGACATCTTCTCCCATTATTAAATTCAAATTGTCTTGAGAAACTAGCATTCGAACCACATTTACTAGCTTTGCATCTTGGAAGTTGAGGCTGATACGAGACGGTGGGAGCCTTCTTAGCCCAGACGAATATTTCTTTGAAGATTTTTTTACATTATTTTTGGTATAAACAATTTTTAATGTATGATTTTTATTGTTCCCTCTGGCTGGTTCAAGTTTTAGAGTGTATTCTGGTACTCTTGTAAAATCTAATTTTAATTTGATTCTGTCTTTGTATTCCTTCTGATTAACGTTCCTTTGTACATTAATTGAATACTGGTACAGAGGATTTTGATCACATTTTTTTATGAAGTTTCCTCTCTCCCATTTTACATTTTTAAATAATAAAGACAAGCTCGGAGGAGCAAATGTCTCATTAGTAACATAATCAAAATTTGTACCACTAAACTCTAAAACAAGTATATATGATTTATCATTTTCCTGGATATATATTTCATTTAAAACTGGAGTAGAAGGAAAAAATTTATTTTTATAATTATCAGATTTTGCAACCAGAATAATCAAAAATAATTGATAAATAAAAAACTTTTGGGCGATATTAGAATATTTCATTTATTTTTCCAGTGTTAGAGTTACACGATATTGATTACGATTCAATATCACTTGGTCTTTAGTAATGCTTGCGACTGCAAAACCTTTTACCTTGCTTGCTTTATGAACAATCTCGCCATTAACAATGGCTTTGTATTCATTATTAAATTTTGTGATGCCTGTTAATTTGAACCAGCCATCGTAAACATTACTTCTATCATAGAAAATGTCATTTCCCCATTTGATAGATAAAGATTTAATAGATTCGGATTTATTGTGAACTCTAAATCTTTCTTTTTTTGTTTCAAGTTTGTTCTCTATGTCAATTAAATTATCTAGTTCTTTTCCCTTAGGAAATAAAACTGATAATCCATCCATAAGAGTAATAATTACTACAAAAGAAATAGACATTATTATCATATTTTCTCTACTCATGAATCTGACCCACCATATGTTGAATATTCCATTTGCGCAATCACTCCTCTTGGGTCAAGACTGTCTAGATTAAAAGAGCAATATTGCATCTGGAGATTTGACTCACTTTCTTTGATAGATTCAATAAATCTTCCTATGTTTAGAAAAGTCCCTGATAATTCAAAACTCACTATTTGGCGTTCAAGTTTTATAATGTCATTTCTTACATTATGATTGATGTTGGGAAATGTATCATCATCAATTTTCATATTACTGATGTTGATGCCATTTTTTTTTGCTAAAGCACCAAGCTGTTTAATTTCAAGTTGAAGTCCGCTATTAGAAATTTTATAGGATAATAGCCTATCCAAGTTATCTGAGAACAATTTTCTAGTTTGATTCATCTCCTCAATTACCTCAGACCCAAGCAACAGTTGATTATTGATATCAGTAATAAATCTTTTATGATTGATTATGCTTTCTTTGACAAATGAATAATCAAGAAAATATAGGATAATCAATAATCCTATTGATGAAAGTAGACCATAATGTTTTATTTTTTGATTCATTTTTATCTACCTATTAATCCTTATTGTATACCCTGTTTTATTTTTTGACATCTTTATTGCCTTACTGATCTCTATATTTTTAAAATATTTACTATTTTTTAATTTCTTTTCTAACTTTTTCATAAAACCAGACGATTTACTCATATCTTTTTCATAAAATCCTTTTAAGACCATAGATATACCCGAAGGGTCAAATGCAATTGATTGATTAATGATATCTGCTTGATTTTTTTTGAGCGTCAGATCTGTAACTTTAAAGTTCTGAGGTAGGATGTTACTTAAATACTTTAGCAAAGATAACATATCTTCAGATGTAGCTATATCATCATCTATTAATAATCCAAATTTATCTGCGATACTATTTTTTTCTTCTACAATGCCTTTCATTTCTTGACGCATATTTAAGAGATTAAGCTCTGACTTTTTTATTGGAAGGATTGATTCTAAAGACTGTGCCTTAGACCTATGCAAAAATGCTCCAGTGGAAAAGACCATAAATAAAACTAGAATTCCATTTTGAAGAATCTGATTAGGCCTAAAGTATTTGAATTCTTTTTTGTGGGATTTTGGAAGAATGTTCAAATGTAGATCAAGATCCATAAGCAATCCAAGATTGGCTAAATAATCAATATCAATTGAATTACCCTTTATACCCCCTCTACTTTCCATCATCTCCTTAGATTTAATTTTTACTGATTCTAAAGATCTATCGTAATCTTGGAGCATAAGTTCATATGTAGTTTGTTTTTCTCTAAAGTTATCTAATTCCTCTTCAAGTGCTTGGATACGATCACCGTAATTAAAAGCAATGCCACTAATTTGTTTAACTTCTTGTTCCAAGGCAGTTATCTGATTTTTTTCTTTGGTAACCTGAAGCTCAAGCTTTGTGCATTGTTCTTCCATTTTTTTTATTTTTTTATGATTTATTTTCTCGGTTTCAGTTATTACATTATTGATTGATGCTTCTTTATTTTTTAATTTTGCAATTTCTTCTTCAGTTTCTAGAATGGAATTAGAAATACCCTTTGATTGAGTTTTCAGCTGCGCCAGATCCATATAACTACTTAACTTGTTATCTGAAATTTCCCATTTCCATTCACTATCTTTTTCATCTTCATAAAAGGAGGATTCTAGTGCGTTTTTCATTTTTTCATTTATTTTAGATAATTCCTGATCTAACATAGCAGCTTCCACCCTCTTGTTTTTTAAATCTTCTTTTGTTTTTTGGAGCTGCTTCAGAAGGAGATCTCTATCATTCGTTTTTAATTCAAGCAAGGTATAGAGATTAGTGATTCTTTGATTTAACATTGTCTTACTAGATGGATATAGGTCTTTTATATTTGAAATTGTATTGAGATTTTGTCTGTGATCTGTAGATAATTTCAAAATATGTTGTTTATTATTTTCTACTAAAGTATCAATCCTAGATAAGTCAGTATTAAAATATTCTATATCATTGGATAATAAATTAATTGAACTCACTTTTTCAGACTCTTCGTTTCGCATTTTGTCAATCAATATATTTAAATCCTTAATGAAATTCTCTGACCTTTCTATGTTAATCTGTGTGTCTCTTTCCATTTGGGTTAAATACTGTAATTGTTCTTTTCTATTCTTTCGACTATTTGTTTTGATAGTCTTATTTGATTTACTTTTTGGAAAACTTATTTTTTTCTCAAGGTTTTTTATTTTGTCTTTAGACAAATCATAGTTTTCTAGAATACTTTCACATTTGGTTTTCAATTCATCCTCTTGTTTATCTAGGATTTGGATCTGTTGACTCAAGATGGAAAATTCACTACGATTGGAATCAATTTTGTCCTTTAATATGGAGAGCTCATTTTCAAATTGTTTTTCTTTTTTACTGATTAAATCTTGATTGCTTTCAAATTTTCTAAAAATATTTCCAATATCGCTTTCAAGCATTGATATGGTTTTTAATATTTCTTTTCTTTCTTTGTCATTCACATTTATCTTTTTTTTAGACTTTTCAATTTCACTGAAAAAGAAAATCATTTTATCCTCAGCTTTCTTAACTGACATCACTATTGATTGATTGTTGAATGTCATTTCTAATGATCTTAGCTTCTCGATTCTTCTAGCTTCTAATTCATCTCTTTCTTTAGATAATTTTGTCAGTTTTTCCTTTAGTTTTCTTTTTACATCAGATTTTGCATTTTCCATTTTCAAAGGAATATTATTTAGATCTGATTGTATTATTTTTGATTCTGATTTCAGTTTTTTATTGGCTTCTATTAATTTTTTCTGGGTTTTTATTAATAATTCATTTTTTTGATCTAATTTATTTACAACATTTTTTATGGATAATTCTAATTGACGGATTTTTTTCTTGGCATTATTCATCCTTGATATGATAGTCTGCTTTCGACCACCATATGGTCTTAGTTTTTCCATAATGGACTTATGAGTTTTTCGATACCCTTTCATAAATGCGTCATATTGCTTCAGGTATAAATTCTTTTCTTCTTCAATTTTTTTGATTTCTACAAAATCTAACGCGAGGCTATCTTCTACCATGTTAATTGCTAATTGCTCTGCATCACCATCATTTTTTAATCGTCTTAGTCCATCTTTTAGGAATAACCTATAAGCAGCAGATTTTTTTCTTTTTACAGAATCATTTAATTCATTTATTTTTTCATCGTTTCTTTTTGTTTCATAATCAAGCCTTTCATCCCAATCTCTTTTTTTTCTTTCAAGAATATCTAATCTTTCTTGGAATCTTCTGCCTTGAGAGAGGTCTTTTTCCCATGATTTAATTTTTTTTCTTAATTCATTTATTTTGGGAATATTCTTCTTTTTTATCACTTTCAAGGATTTTTGGGCATTATCTTTTACAGTTTTTGCTTTTTCTTTATCTTTTTTAGTTTTTTCTAAAGACCTCTGCAATTCTGTATGTTTTTTTTCAAGATTCAATCGCTCTTTCTTAAAAAATTTATTTATTGTGAGAGTTTCTGTTTTTTTCGATTCATTAATTTTCAATTTATTTTCATTATCAAGTAATGCAATTTGCTTGTTAAACTTTTTTACTAAGGATTTTTTTTCATCGAAAAACTTTTTCTGTAAGGGGCGTTTTTCTATTTCCAAGTCTTCAATCTCTTTTTTCTTAGATAAGACTTGTGTTTCCAATTGCTTGATATAAACAGAAGAGTCGACTTCTCTTTTATCTATTATTTCTTTTTTATTGATTAGATCATCTATTTCCCGTTTTATAGAGCTCTCAGCCTCTAACAACTTATTGTTCTTATTATTAATAGATTCTTTTTCTTGATTAAAAGATCTTGCTAACTCTTTTTGCTCAACATCAAGAACTTCCCAAGCTTTGTCAGACGATTCTGCTAAACTATTTAAACGAATAATTCGATTGGAAATTTCCTTAACTTCTTTTTCATACTTTTTCTTTTGAGGTGTAAGCTCTTTTACCAAAACGGTATGATGCTCTATTTCATTAATCATATCCATTGTTTCACGTATGTAAATCAATAGCTCAAGCTGTTCTTGCCTATCCTTTCCTTTCTTTGATAAGTCTTTTTCACTAATATCAATTTCTTTCCTTATAGCAATAAGGTCTCGTTCGTTTAATCTTTCGGAGTTTTTTGCTAGTTTGATTTTATTTTTTGTCAGTTTTTCATTTTCTAAAAGTTCTTTTTGTGATTCATTAATCTTTATTATTGATTCTGTTAAATTTTTCAAATGAATAAGATTGTCAGGCACTAGAATTACCAGATTTAAAATCTTTAATAATTTTTTCCTTATTTCTAGACCAATATCATCGGCAATCACCAAATCAGGGTTTATGTGGCTTTCTCCTGATATCATTCCTGAGAATGATTCTCTTATTTCATCCATTCTTTTAGTGTTCTGTATTAATAAATATCCTGATTGTTGAAGAGCATTCAAATCATCTTTTGAAAGGGCTTCAGTCTTTCGCAAACGTTCTAAAAAAGACCGTTTAAATGCATTTGCTGTAGATTGAATCGAATCCTTTAGATATTCAAAAATTGATATTTCATCTTGACCGTTCTCTAGCTTTTGGTTCATTAAATAAAGGGTTTCTTCAAGCTCAATGATGGTAGTCTCATATTCATCAATCTCTTGATCTAGGTTTTCTTTTTCATCACCTAATCTTATTCGATTTTTTGCTGCGATTTTGACCCTTGAACCATATTGTTCTTTTAGATTCAATCTGTCTTCATTCTTAGGTGTGGATTGATCCGACTCATATTCTAGTTCGGATATTTTTTTCCCAATTCTATCATGGTCCTCATATTTATCAATTAGAATCGAACTTTTATCTTCAATCATAGTATGAACAGAATCAAGATCTGCTTTTAAAATCTCTTGTGTCTTCTTGTATTCTTCTTTTAGGTTTTTAAATTCTTTTGATGACTTAATGAGTTTTTTCTTTGCTGACTCTATTGATCTCAGTTTTAAATCTTTTTCCAATTCGATTCTTGTTAGCCTGTATTTTGCACTTTCTGGACTGCGTGCAGATTCAATGGCTTTTTCATGATCATTAATTCTTTTTTTTACTAATTCCAGTTGGTTTTCAGTATTCTCTTTTCTTTTTGATAGTTTGGTTGTTTTTAATCTTCCCAGGCCTGAATCTTTAAATTGATTTTGTTTTTCTAAAAAGGTAGTATTGTAGTTCGATAGATTATTGACTTCTGCTTTAAGATCTTCTTCAATTGTTTCTTGCAGACCTTTAACATGGCTACCAACTCCACATATGTAAATCGTTTTAATAACTTGTTCGATATAGCCATCATGTAATAAGATATTCTCAAAATAATTGATTGAATCTTTAATATCTTCAATAAAATCATTTATGAGATGAGCTAGTATTGATTTGGCTTTTTCATGGGGTATGCCGTCCAATATTTTTGCATCTTGCGTTTCAGTCCTGATTCCATAAAATGCTAAATAATGAAGTGCGTTACTTTCTGCTTCTAATTCATCTATATCTAGGGAATTTAATTCGACAAGCGCATTGAGAAAATAATTCAACCCTTTATTTGTTTCTTTTGATTCAAATAACCTATCTTGATCCATAAAGACAATATGTGTTTTATCCCTATCTATATATATAAGGAGTGAAAAATCATTCTGTTGGTCAAGATTATAATATGTGTATATATTCCGAAGTATCTGTGGCATTGATGTGTAATAGCGCGGTTGTATCCCTGCACTTTTTAATTGGTGGTAATCTTTATTAATTTGGGCTCGTTTATTGGATAGGCAGACAACCGCATTTTTTTCTTTGCCAGAGTTTTGAACATAATCAACAAGGCTATGGTCGTTATTGATTCCATATGAATTGTAAAGTGTATTATATAGATCTTTTTCAAAAAGACGTTCATTTTTCCCCTTAGCAGATAGGTAGGTCATTTCGAATTGGTAAAGGTCTGAATGTACGGCTAGATAAACCTTCTTCCTTTCTTTGGAATCAATGAATTGAGTGGTAATGTTAATTATAAGATCAGTTAAAGAATAAATGGTGCTTTCCTTTAGTTTCATTGGAAGAGAATAATTATTCATTCTTTCAATCTGGAAACCATTAGTTTTCAAATCACATAATAAAAAGGTTACGCGGTTACCTGTGTGAACAAATGTCATGGCTTTCCTAATACCATTTAATCTTAGAAGAATATTTTTATGTTTAAATGACTTAACATTTTTTCTTTTACTAACAATAGGATATTCTTTACCTAAGGGTTGAGGATTAGATTCAAATCTACGGTCTACTAATTCACGGCGAGTATTTAGTCCTCTTTGCTCTTTATTAAGTCTACGATCTAAAAGAATTCTTTTTTCAACTCCAATAAATCTTTTTTTAGATTTTTTTCGTCTTTCGACTGGAAGTCTTCTTTTTGAAATTCTTCGTTCTGAAATCCTTCTTCTTTCATTGATTTTTCTTTTTGCAGAAATTGGTGTTGGAATATTTACTTTCTCATTGTCAAGATCTTTACTTGAATTGTTAATCTGAAATGTTTTTTTTATTTGGTTTTCTTTAGGTTTTTGTTTTTCATTTTTTATGACAAATTGTTTATAAGTTGGAAGGTATAACTTTTGTTCAATTCCTTTTACCATCTCGGTTGAAGCAATAAAAAGAATATCTAGTTTGACCAAATTTTTAATATGATAGTATATCTTTTCTTTTGGAAATGATATTGAGTTAGCTATTTGTCCTGCAGTCTTGGGTTCTTTTTCAAATGAATCCAAAATTCTTTTAGTAAAAGTTTTTTTTAAAATTTTAATAATTTTTGGATCGGTGATGTGAATTAGTTCTTTTTGCATATCACCTAAAAAACATAGAATGAGTTAGTTGGATAGGGCGCAAGGGTGACCACCCCGTAAACGAAGTATAGATTGGGCTTTATAGCCAGATATATTTTTTGACTCCACATCATTTATTACCTCGGAAAAAGTAATTAACTAAATTTATTCTAAATTATATATATTTTACAAGGGATGTTTCATATTACAACATTGTATTATAAACGATTAAAAAAAGTAATTTTAAACTAATAAAAAAAAATTTATTGTTTAATTTTTTTTTTTTTATAATTGTAAATATGTTTGTATTTTTTTTTAAAATTGAGATTAAATATTACAATAACATACCTTCATTATATAATGTATATTATCAAAATTAATTAATTTNTCGTCGANAANACTTATAGAATCATAATATATAAAAAAGATTTCACAATTTTTAAAAATATAAAAAAAATTTAATTTCAAATTTTAGAATTGAATTAAAATAATTTTACAATAATATAAATTTTTATAATGATTTTATAATTTTATTTCCATAATTATTTAATTTAGGTAAAAATTATTTTTAGAAATTATTTTGTAAAATTAATTTTAATTCATCTCTTTCGTTTATTAAATCCATGTACTCATTTTCAAGAGTATTAAAATCCGACAAGGCATCATTCAATAAAATATCGTTGGTTTCATTCTTTTTATCATTGATGACCATACTTAAATCATCCAATTTTTTTTCAATCAATACAAACCTCCTATCTATGTAACTTAAACGGTTGTTCAATTTTTTCCTTTTAGTATAATTCAATGGTGAGGTTTTTTTATTTTGTTGAAATAACCTTTCTTGATTTTTTTCTATTACTTGATTTGTTTTCCATTCATAATATTCATAATTACCGCTATAAAACTTTGCAGTACGGTTACCAATCTCCCATGTTGTTTTTGTGACCTTATTTAAAAAATGTCTATCATGAGATATACATACTATTGCACCACCGTAATTAGAAAAAGCATTTTCAATTACATTTCGACTTATCATATCGAGATGGTTTGTTGGCTCATCCAATAATAAAAGATGTGATGGTGATATTAACATCCTTGCAAGAGCTAGCCTTGCTTTTTCTCCTCCTGATAGTACTTTTACAACTTTTTCAATTTCATCGCCCGTAAAAAGAAAACCACCTAAATAACTCCTTAATTTTGTTTCACCCAATCCCGTTGAGACTTTATTTATAGATTCAAAAACCGTATCATCCTCATCTAAAACTTCTAATTGGTGCTGAGCATAATACGATACTTTTATATCTGGTCCACATACCACATTCCCTGAGGTAGGAGCTTCAACCATACCAAGCATTTTTAATAATGTTGATTTTCCCGCACCATTTACTCCCACTAATCCAATCTTTTCTCCTCTCTCTATGGTCACATTTAAATCATCAAACACTACCAAATCTCCAAAGGTTTTTTTCACAGATGTACAGGTTACTATTTTTAAAGGAGATCTATCTGGCTCTGGCAAGGATAGTTTTATTGATGTGTTATCTTCTATGGGCAATTCTATCCTTTCCATTTTCTCCAATTTTTTTACCCTACTTTGTACCTGTGATGATTTAGTGTTTTTGTATCTAAAACGTTCTATGAATTTTTCTGTACTTTTAATTTCTCTTTGTTGGTTTTTATATGCATTAATTTGGTGCTCAACATTTATTTTTTTTGTTTTCAGATAATCTGAATAATTCCCAAAATATAGGACCACCATTTTTTGATCTATATCTAAAATATGAGTAACGCACTTGTCAAGAAAAGTTCTATCGTGACTGATAACAATCATTGCTCCACCCCAGTTATCTAAAAACTTTTCCAACCAGATTGTTGCCTCAAGATCCAAATGGTTTGTTGGCTCATCCAGGAATAATATATCTGGATCTTTTAATAAAATAGATGCAAGCGAAACTCTCATCCTCCAGCCGCCTGAAAAATTTTCCATGGGGAATGAAAATTGGCTTTCTTTAAATCCTAATCCAGATAATATTTTTTTCGCCTTTTTCTCGATATTCCATCCCCCCAATGAATCGTACCTATTTTGTATATCACCTAGTTCATCAATTAAATGTATATCATTTGGTTTTTCGGAGATTTTTTGTGATAAAGATTTCATTTTTTTTTCTATATCTAATATTTCTGGATTTGATTCTAAAACTGTATCTAATATGGATTTTTGATTACCAGATATGATTTCTTGAGCAAGGTGCCCAATTGTTAGTTTTTTCGATCTTTTAATATTCCCTTGGTCTGGATTTATCTCACCAAGCATAAGTTTGAACAATGTTGTTTTCCCTGAGCCATTTTTTCCAACTAGCCCAGCTCTCATTCCCTTTTTAATTGCAATATTGACATTTGAAAATAGGGTTCTTGATGGATATGATTTTGATATGTTATCAATTTGAATCATGAAAAAATTTGCAAACCTAATTCATCATTCATAAAAATATATTATAAGCTCCCTAGCATTAAATTATTTTTAACTTTAGATAATTTTACTGATCTTATATTATTTATAAGTGCCGGTGATTCATTTATTTTTACTTTAATGTAATTATCCGTATGTCCAAACAGTGAGTTGTTTTTCATGGTTTCAAATAAAACTTCTCTTTTTTTACTTAAATTCTCATTATAAAAGTGATTCTGCTTTTTATCCGATAACATATGAAGCATTTTACTTCTTTCAGATCGCACTTCTTTAGGTACTGGCTTACTGATTTTTATAGCATCAGTATTTGACCTTTCAGAAAAAGAAAAAACATGTAAATATGAAATGTCCAAATCAGTAAGGAATTTATAGGTATCCAAAAAATCGTCTTCCGTTTCCCCTGGAAACCCAACCATTACATCAACCCCAATACAAGTATCACCATTTACTGATTTTATTGTCTCTATTTTTTTACGATAAAATTCTCTATTATACTTTCTCCTCATATACTTCAATATTTTATTTGAACCTGACTGTAATGGTATATGAAAATGTGGCATAAATAATTTTGACGCATTACAAAATTCAATTATTTTGTCACTAAGAAGATTGGGCTCTATTGAAGATATGCGAACCCTTTCAACCTTCTTCAAATCATCCATTTTCAATAATAAATCAAAAAAATTTTCATCCGAATCTTTTCCAAAATCACCGATGTTAACACCAGTCATAACAATTTCTTTAACACCCTGTTCTGATAACTCCAAAGCCGTTTTAATAGTACTGTCAACCGTATCGCTCCTACTCCTGCCACGCGCTAGAGGTATGGTACAAAAAGTACAATTATAATCACACCCATCTTGTATCTTTAAATATGATCTAGTTCTCTCAGCTAAGGAGTATGATGGCCTAAACTGATTTACATGTTTAATTTCAGAATTGATAACTATTTTATCAGATTTAAGCTCAATTTCATCTAAATGTTTCAATAAATTAAATTTCTCACTGGCACCCACTACCAGATCCACACCTTCAATTGCAGCTATTTCATTTGGTTTTAATTGTGCATAGCAACCGATAACCGCTACAGATGCATTAGGGTTTTTCCTTTTTGCTTGACGTATCAACTTTCTTGCTTCTCGATCAGCGTTTTCTGTGACAGAACATGTGTTTATAACATAAAAATCTGCATAGTCCTTATAATCAACTCTTTTAAAACCATACTTAATGAAATCTCTAGCAATTGTAGATGTTTCAGAAAAGTTCAACTTACATCCAAGAGTATGAAAGGCAACTACTTTAGGTTGGGTGCTCATTTTATTTCATATTTTAATTCGCTCAGAAGTTACAGAGTTTAGAGGGTTATTTTATATTTCAGAAATGAGTTAAAAGTTCTTTTATCTCAAAATTTCATAAAATAAATTATTTTATAATTAATTCAATTAATTTTATAATTTTAAGAATAATTCGTATATGAGTTTAAATAATAAAGTAATTATAATTTTTTTTTAAAATTATATTTTTTACAAATATGAAGCTTGATAAAATTGATAAAGCAATATTAATAGAACTACAAGAATCGGGTAGAGAATCTGCAAGTAATATTGCGGAGAAAATTAATGTTACTGTACCAACAATAACTGAACGCATCAGAAAACTACAAGATGGAGGTATCATTATTGGATTCAGGGCTATTCTTGATTCTTCAAAACTAGGATTAGATGTTGCGGCAATTATTACCATTATATCAGAATCTTCAAAGTTTTATAAACAAGTTACAGCAGCCGCAATACAAACACCAGAGGTTGTACAATGTTTTAGTACAACAGGTTCAGGTTCACATAAATTGCTAATATCGACAAAAAATTCAATTACACTTGAAGAATTGCTCAGAAAAATTCAAAGCTGGCCTGGGGTTACAAGAACTGAAACACAATTGATTCTTTCTTCATATAAAAATGGAACAGTGCTACCAATAAATAACAACTCAAACTAAAGGAGGAAAAATGGATAAACTTAGAGCAGAATACATTTGGATGGATGGCCATCAACCAACACAAAAACTTCGTTCAAAAACCAAAGTTATAAATAGAACAATTAATTCTTTAGATGATTTACCATTATGGGGCTTTGACGGTTCAAGCACTAATCAAGCAGATGGCAATGATAGTGATTGCATGCTAAAGCCCGTTTTTATGACAAAAGACCCAATAAGAGGCGCAAATGACATACTCGTAATGTGTGAAGTATTGAACGCTGATGGAAGTATACATTCTTCTAATACTCGTGCTCATTTAAGGAAAGTAGCAAAAGAGTTTTCTAATCAAGATGCATGGTTTGGAATCGAACAAGAATACACCTTATTTGAGGGGCGTAATCCTTTAGGATGGCCAGAGGGGGGATACCCTGCCCCTCAAGGTCCATTTTATTGCGGAGTTGGCGCTGATGAGGTTTTTGGTCGTGACATTGTTGAAGAACATTTAGACCTGTGTATCGCATCTGGGCTAGAAGTATCTGGTATAAATGCTGAAGTGATGCCAGGTCAATGGGAATATCAAATTGGTCCACTTGGCCCACTTGAATCAGCAGATCAATTATGGATATCGCGCTGGTTACTATATAGGATATCTGAAGACTACGGAGTAAGCGCAACATTACATCCCAAACCAGTCAAGGGTGATTGGAATGGCGCTGGAGCTCACACAAATTTTAGCACTAAGGCAATGAGATCAGAGGGGGGGATAAGCATAATAGAAAAGGCGTGTGAAAAACTTAAAATAAAACATGAAGATCATATTTTAGTCTATGGAGCACATAATGAAGAAAGACTAACAGGCCTACATGAAACTTGCAGCATAAAAGAATTCAGGTATGGTGTTAGTGATAGAGGCGCATCAATAAGAATACCAATGCAAACTGCTAATGATGGTTTTGGTTATTTAGAAGATCGTAGGCCCTCAGCAAATATGGACCCGTACCAAGTATGTGCAATTTTGATTGAAACAACATGCGGCTGAAGATTCAAATAAAAGAATTATTATTCTTTTATATATTGAAATTGATTATCTAATATTCCATCAAATATTTTTAAAAATCTTAAATAGGAGAAATGTAAATGAAAAGTCAATCATTTATTGAGCAAGTAGATGCAAAAATACAAAAAGGGCATCTATTGAATCATTCATTATATCAATCTTGGAACGCAGGCAAATTATCCAATGAAACCATAGCCAAATACGCAGAACAATATTTTAAGCATGTTTCTAGTTTCCCAAGATATTTATCAGCAATCCATTCTAATTGCGATGATATCAAGACTAGACAAATTCTTTTGGAAAATTTAATTGATGAAGAAAACGGATCAGAAAATCATCCTGAATTGTGGATGCGATTTGCTGAGGGAATGGGAAATAGCCGTAAACAGGTAAGTCAAGCTGCTGCGATGAAAGAAACAGAGGAGCTAGTTGAAAACTTTAAAAGGCTCTCAAAAAAAGAACGGTATCATATCGGTCTAGCTGCTTTATACTGTTATGAATCTATGCAACCAGAGATTTCTGAAACAAAAAAGGACGGTTTACAAAAGTTTTATGGAATTACAGATGAAAAAACTCTGAAATTCTTTACGGTGCATATGCACGCAGATAAATGGCATAGGGAAGTGGTAAGAAATTTACTAATCGAGCTAGGGAAAAAGAAAGAAAACCAAAATGAGATGCTGGAAGCTATAGATTCATCTCTTCTATCTCTAAATAATTTTTTAACTGGTATTGAAAGAGAGTATTGTTAATTAATTTAAAAATGATCTAATAAAAAAGGGCGATTATTTCATCTAATCAGCCCCTTTTTTATTAAAGTTCTCTGCGGTCTCGACCTGCTCTTCTATTAGACTTTCTTTGATACCCTTCTCTTTGATCTACAATTGAGCGCCTGTCGTTATCAACGTGAAGATTTTGTTTTCTTCTATGCACAACCCTTCTGTGTTGATTTCTTCTTGAATCGGACCTTCTAGTAGATTCTGTTCTATTATCAGCCATGGGTCCTCCTATTATTTACCGTACAATAACCCCGAATCATTTTTCGGGGCTATCGTAAGTACTATTTTCTTAATTTAGAATGTAGGATCGACGAATAATGTAGATTCAGTCTTGACAAGTTTAACCTTATCAGTCATATCAAGACCACTAACAGCTTGTTCTACCATAGCCATTTCATTTTCATGAATGAAATCATCTGCACGAGCAATATAGGCTAAATTCTTTACCACCTTATAACGATCTTCATCTGATGTAAAAAGCCCTTTCAGAGCTTCTAAAGATGAACCGTACTGATCCATTCTTGAGTTTGAATCACCAAGTTCGATGAATTTATTAATTACTTCAGCTTCCATTGCATTGTATTCTTCGTCGGAAACATCCGGCAACATCACCTTGACATTACCTCGCATAGCTTCCTTTTCTGATTCGTCTACTTCGCCATCTGCTAAAAATGATACACAGACGAAAGCATAGACCAAATCGTGATGTTGACTCCAGTTTGCCATAAAATCCCCTTATATTCTTTGTTTTGGGTAATGGTTAATATTCAGTGTCCAGCCTTTAAGCACAAACATATGTTTATGAAGGATTAGACATCATGAAAAATTATAATTTGTAGCCGGCAAGGTCAAGATTTCTCAAAAATAACATTGTCTTTATTTTTTAGATGGATTATTGTTTCAATTATATCTTCATTGTAGTTTTTCTTTTCTATTCTAACCCTAGAATCGAGGCCCATGATGGATATGATGGATATTCTAAAAATATGTTATCATACTCGGGTAAGGCGAAAAAATAATATAGTAATGAAAAAAATATATTCAACACTTATCAGGCTCAACAGTGTCCAATTCAAATATCGGACTGTCATCTCTTTTATTATTGTACTCTTAGGGATGATAGTTTCAGATGTTTTATTCCATATATATTTTCCATCAATAACAGAATATTTTCACACCACATTTAACATTGACCTGTCTGATCCTGAAACAATTGCCTTGGACTTTGCCCCAGAAATATGGGGGGGGGTACTTGCAATGGTGCTTGGAACACTTATCATTGTAATTGCAATTGCAGCAGAATCATCACCCAAATTGATGGACCTTTTTGTCAAAGATTGGCTAAGCCTAATATATGTTTGGTTTTTAATTATTGCATCACTTCATGCAGTTTTGATCATGTTTTATGTTGAACCCCTCGGTCGTGTTTCAAGTTCAGTATTGAACACATATATATATCTATTCATAGGATCTATTTTCACATTACCATACATATTCTATATTCTATTGTATTCCAAAACAAGTAATGTTGTATCAACCATTTCATCGATTATTCAAAGCTTTGTGCTAAAGATGGAAAAACAAATGATTTATTCTGCAATGGATGACAGTATAGAAATAGTAGAAGAATATCAAAAAGAAATTATGGGCTCTCTAGATCAATTAGATGATCTTCTGGCCTTTACTGAATTTAAAGAAACCCAGACTGATATCATTCGTGAGATCAGTGAGGTGATTCAACTATATATAAAACATAAATCTAACTTTAACGAAAAATTCTTTAACCTAACTGATACCATTAGGTCAAATGCAACATTTCGTACCTATACAGACATTCAATACCAAGAAATGTCTGATACAAAAACCTTTTACGAGGTAAAGACGTTCAGACTTCTGGGAAGTTCATACATTAAAATGATCACTAATGATCGATTTGATATTGCATCACTAATTCCTGCAGAAATGGTGGACATTGGGGTAACTTGTCTAAAAAACAACGATGATACAATCCTTGGGCATGTAAACATACGTTTTAACACCCTTTTTAGGTTCGCGATTAAACATGCATATAAGAATAACGAGCCTCGGAATCTATACAATCTCTCATTTCATTATTCCAATATGATACAAGAATACATCAAGGCAGATAGAGTTGATATGGCAAAATATTGCTATGATAAATTTAAATTTTATGCAAATGATATCTATAAGAATGCAGAAGCAAATCCTGGACTATATTTCGTTGTAGATACTCTTACTTTCGAGTTGAGGAAATGCCAAGTATTAATACATGAAAAGGGATGGAGTGATGAAGATCAGATGGACCTACTAAAAATGATCTTGCAACTTGATAAACCGCCAGGCTATTCAAAGGATGAGGTTGATAAGGGAATCCTTGGTGGNAATAATGGCACCAGGAGAATTCAAATTGGCCTAGCCTTATTTTATCTTTCTGTTAAGAAAACAGAGTTTGCCACAGCTATAGCAGAAGATTATTTGGACGACCTTGCATATTTTGATGAAAAAACATTTAAAGCAAATGTAAATACACAATGTTTTCTTTTATCAATTTTTGNTCCACAATTCTGGGAAGACACTGATAGGGGAACACTTAACATCTATTTTGCACCTGAGAAAGATCAAATAGATCCATTCAAAGAATTATTATTTAGTCTGATGGATCAGAGGCTTGAAGCACTTGAGCGAGATGTAAAATTTTTGTCACTGGAAGTTGACAAGCTGATGCAGAAAAGACAACGTCAAGATGGCTATCTGAATGACGCNGATAAAGAGCGAATGGAAGAATTGCAAAGAAAGATCGCCGCACGAGAAACAACAGATGAAGATACTACTATAGATTGGAAGATTGACCATGACATACTTTACTCACTATTATGCATTTCATTCTTTGCTGATCAGGAAATAGATGAATCAGAAAAAGATGCAATCTTTGACAGTTACAAAATCTTTTCTGATGGTGTAGACAATGAAAGTTTTAANAGAGACTTTGGACTAACAACAGAAANATTCATTGNGCTAAAAACTGAAGAGGCAAGACAAAAGCAATTTGATGATTCGCTAGAAATCATTTATGCAGATGATAGATTTCAAAATGAAGAATTATTAAAATTAATCGATTGCTATGTTGGTATAGCGAACGCAGATGATTTCATTCATGAAAATGAGNTTACTCTGATTCAGCATGCTATCAAGGCATGGTCTTTGGATGTTTCAATAGAGAAACCGAAGTCTGGTGAAAAACTAAAAATTCAAAAATAACATTATTTATCGGGTCAAGGCAAAAAAGAAGGCCTGAGTCAAGTTTGAAATATCAGCNCTAGCCGTAGCCAAGTTTTGTACTGCTGATTTAGCAACCTCAAAATAAACAGACCCACCTATTTCAGGATTATCTTTCACAATATTAGAAAAATCATTTAGGGTCAATATCCCATATTTTACAGGTGTCATAGCATGAACATGTGCGGTACGTATTGCATCATCTAATACCAATGAAAATTCACCAATTCCAAAAGCGGGGGCTTCTACAACAAATACTGTTGGTTCAGTTATAGGATCAGATACAGGTGGTGGATCAGTTGTCTCTAAGCGGATAATAGGTTTTCTTGATGTTGCGATTCCGCTTGCAGTTTTAACCATCATATCTTTCGAGACTTCCACTTGACCCTGAAAAACAAGAATCATTGTATCACCAGTTTCACCTTCTGTAAGCAAAGANTCCTTTGGTTTACATTCATGCAATTCCACTACTGAAGCAATTTTTTTACACATTTCATCAGGNACTTTACTGAAATGATTTATTTTTTGAATTTGTTCTGCTGTTGGATTCATAATTTACCTCAAAACCAATGCACTATGTTTATCATCGATAGTATAATCNTCCGAAGGGTTGATTTCAACAATTACATGTTCATCACTTGAGAGATTAACACCGGCACCTTCTAATTGTTCTTTGATCATATTTCGTATAAGTGGACTCCCGCTTTCCCCCATTTGTTCATCCAAACTAAATCCAGCTTTTCGAATAGCATAACCNACTANAAGCCAGTTNTATTTGAATTTAAAAAAAGCAGAAATTTTATTATGACTTTGCCCATTTAGACTCTTGGGTATTCTTACTTCCTGTAGACCTTTATCTTTTTCTTCCTTCAATATTAAATCATCGAAAAACTGAGGAACACCTGGGTCAGTAACATGCTTGGCCAAAAGATGAGGTACATGCTCATCTGGGATAACTATTTCATTGGCATTCGCTCTTTGGAGATGTGAAACATTTTCAGGATTTATAACATGTGCAACAACATTACAAGATTCAGCGATGGATTTAGCTGTTAAACATGTAAGAACTGTCTTGTCTTCATCTGGCTCTTCATGAGGTAACAATCCAGAACTGTCTGGCAAAATCATGAATGTACTAGCTTTTTCTAAAAATGCTTTGCGCAGTACTGCATCTTGAGTAAAATTTTCAGGGATGTGAGTAATATCAAGACGTTCATAATTTGTAATAGTCCTTTGAATAATATCCTCATCTGTNTCATTCACTAGGATTACCACATCTGCAGCATCTTTATTTGCATCAATAAGTTTTAGAACTGATGGTACGGTTGAATTCCATCCTGCAATAACTAGGTGGCCGTCATATTTATTTTCGTCCAAAGTATCATCTCCTTTTAAACGTTGTGCTACTAAAACAGAAGCAACTGCCCCGCCTAACAATGTAACGATTCCAAAATTTAATAACATTATAATAATGGTTAGAAATTTCCCAATATGGGTTACAGGACTCACATCACCATATCCCACCGTTGTAAATGTGACAATTGCCCACCAGAAAGTATGGAAAAATGTATCTAGCCAGTTTGCTTCCTTACCGCCAAAGAAAAAAGAGTCACCTACATGTTCTGTCACACTTGCTTTGAACATATCATATTCGAGATATGTTAGCATAGATGTAGAAAATAGAATAAGAATTAAGGCCCAGGTAGCATATCGAACAAGTTCATTATCTACATATAAAGATTGCAATTTGGGAATGAAAGCCAGAACAGGTTGACGCTCTTCTTTTTTTTCTGTTTGTTTTTCTTCATCATCATCTAAAGCTTGTAAGGCTTCAATCTCAGGAAGTTGGTTTAATTTATCATAGAGATCTTTATTTGCATCAATTAAATTATCCAATTCAGATGATGAAATATCTTGTTCTTGGATTTGATCTTTTGAATTTTCTTTAATCATTTAGTTTTACTGCTTCTTGCCTGATTATAAAACAAACAGATTTTGATAAAAATTCTATTGAATTATTTTAGAATAAGCAATTAGAAGTTTAAGCATGGTAATTCTGAAGGGGATTGACTTCTATTTGCCAATTATGTGATCTAATTGCTCTTACAGCTGCTTCTGCTCCAGACAATGTAGTAATGGCCATAATCCCTTTTTGAATACAAGCTCGACCAATGGATTCTTCATCATAGCGGGCCTGGGCACCCATGGGTGTATTGATCACAAGATTGATTTCCCCATTCTTGATACCATCCACAACATTGGGTCGCCCCTCACCCACTTTAAAGACTGTTTCTGAATGGATACCATTTCTACGAAGTTCTTTCGCTGTTCCAAAAGTTGCCACTAGATCAAAACCAATTTCCTTTAAGTCCCGTGCGATGGGGATGACATCTAGTTTATCGGAATCATTCACTGATAAAAAAACAATTCCTGTGTTAGGTATGATATTCCCGGCACTGATAGATGCTCGCTTAAATGCATCCCCTAATGTATTGGAAATACCCATTACTTCTCCTGTGGATTTCATTTCGGGGCTCAAAAAAATGGATTCTTCCGGAAATTTATTGAATGGTAGCACTGCTTCCTTTACTGCTACATGGGAATTGCCATCCCAAGGTTTTAATTCAAATTCGGATAGTTTTGCACCTACTGCCAATTGGGAAGCGATCCGCGCCAAAGGAACATCGGTTGTTTTACTAACAAAGGGAACTGTTCGACTAGCCCTTGGATTTACTTCCAAAACAAAGATCTGTCCATCCTTATACGCAAATTGCAGATTAATCAAACCAATTACTTTTAATTCTAGAGCCAGATCCTGAGTAATCCGGATAATTTCATCCATAGCTTCTGTAGTAATGCGATATGGTGGCAACACGCAGGCAGAATCGCCAGAATGAATTCCTGCCTCTTCAATATGCTGCATTACAGCACCGATGTGAACTATCTCACCATCACAAAGCGCATCTACATCAAATTCAAAAGCATCCTCTAAAAATTGGTCAATCAATATAGGATGCCCTTCCGTCACATCAGCATTTCGAGATATATAATCAATTAACTGTTTCTTTGAGTAAACGATTTCCATAGCTCGGCCTCCCAAAACATAACTGGGGCGAGCTAAAATAGGAAATCCAATTGTCTCTGCAACTGTTACTACTTCATCTAATGTTCGGCCAGTACCATATTTAGGACATAATATATTCAGCTTTTTTAATATTGACCCAAATTTTTCTCGATCTTCCGCTAGGTCAATATTTTCAGGAGATGTACCAATTACGGGTACACCGGCATCTGCTAGAGCATTTGCAATTTTTAGAGGTGTTTGGCCCCCAAACTGGACTAATACACCATCTGGCTTTTCAAATTCAACAATATTGAGTACATCTTCATATGTCACCGGTTCAAAATAAAGTCGGTCTACTAAATCAAAATCAGTACTAACTGTTTCCGGATTACAATTCACCATAATGGTTTTATAACTCTGATCTTTTAATCCAAAAACTGCCTGTACACAGCAATAATCAAACTCAATCCCCTGTCCAATACGATTAGGTCCACCTCCTAAAATCATGACTTTTTTCCCATCTAAGGGTTGGATTTCATTTTCTTCATCATAGGTGGAATAACAATAGGGGGTTTGGGCTACAAATTCAGCAGCACAGGTATCAACAACTTTAAAAGATGGCAAAACATTTTCAGCTTTGCGCTGTGCCCGAATCTCCTTTTCAGTTTTATTCAAAATTCGACTGATTTGCATATCTGAAAATCCATTCTCTTTTAATTCAATTAGGGATTTATTTTTTATTTGATTGGTCAACATAGAAATTTGGTTCAAGAACCAGTGATCGATCTTTGTTACATTGAAAACATCTTCTATTGATTGCCCTTCTTTAAAGGCTTGCCAGACTTTGAGCAATCGAAAAGCTGTTCCATGCCGTAAGGTAGACATGTCTAATGAGCGAGCTCTGTTTACATCTGGATCTCCTTGTGCTACAGGTTTGGGTTCGAGCCCATCCAATCCAACCTCCAATGAACGATAGGCTTTTTGAATCGATTCTCTAAATGTGCGCCCAATGGACATTACTTCTCCAACACTTTGCATCTGAACACCTAGATGTCCTGACGCTGATGGAAATTTTTCAAAATCAAATCGAGGTATTTTTGTTATGATATAATCAATGGTGGGCTCAAAAGCAGCAAGAGTCTTACCGGTGATATCGTTGGGTAGTTCATCCAAGGTAAAACCCACAGCCAGTTTTGCCGCCACTTTAGCAATTGGGAATCCTGTTGCTTTGGATGCTAGGGCAGATGAACGGCTGACCCTTGGGTTCATTTCAATTATAATCATACGTCCATTATCCGGATTAACAGCAAACTGTACATTAGAACCACCAGTCTCAACACCAATAGTTCGCAAACATAAGATCGCCCAATTACGCATCTGCTGGTATTCCTTATCAGTCAACGTCATAGCCGGAGCAACGGTGACCGAATCACCGGTATGGACTCCCATGGGATCTATATTTTCTATGGAACAAATGATGATTGCATTGTCTGAACTATCCCGAATGACTTCAAGCTCAAATTCTTTCCATCCAAGTAAGGATTCCTCAACTAATACTTCTGTTATGGGGCTAGCATGTAGTCCATTTTCAATCAAATCCTGAAATTCCTCATTATTATAGGCTACAGAACCACCGGTTCCACCCATGGTGAATGAAGGTCGGATTATAATTGGGAATTCCATTTCATCTAGCAGAGCTTCCGCCTCATCCCATGTATGGATGAATCCGCCCTGAGCCGTATCAATACCGACCTCATCCATGGCTTTTTTAAATTGTTCACGATCTTCTGCTTTATCTATGGCTTCAACCTGAGCTCCAATCAATTTAACCCCGTATTTTTCCAAGATTCCTTTTTTGTGAAGCGCCATTGAAATATTGAGACCAGTCTGCCCACCTACAGTTGGAAGAATAGCATCCGGTTTTTCTTTTTGAATGATAGCTTCCACATACTCCGGCGTAATGGGTTCGATGAAAGTCGCATCTGCAAGATTGGGATCAGTCATGATCGTAGCAGGATTAGAATTTACCAGAATTACACGATACCCTTCCTCCTTCAAAGCCCGTGTGGCCTGGGTCCCGGAATAGTCAAACTCACAAGCTTGACCAATTACAATGGGACCGGCACCAATAATCAATATGGATTCTATATCAGTTCTTTTTGGCACGATTCATCATTTCAATGAATTGTTGAAATAGATAGCGGCTGTCATGTGGCCCTGGACTGGATTCAGGATGATACTGCACTGAAAATGCATTCAGTGCATCACAGCGAATCCCTTCTGATGTATTATCATTTAAATTAACATGGGTGGAGACTAACTGTTCAGGTAATGAATCCAGGTCCACTGCAAATCCATGATTTTGACTAGTGATCTCTACTGTTCCTGTTTCAAGATTCTTAACAGGATGGTTGATACCGCGGTGGCCAAATTTCAACTTGAATGTTTTTGCACCCAGGGCCAGTGCAAGGATCTGATGTCCTAGACAAATTCCAAAGATTGGCTTTATTCCTAATAAAGATTTTACTGTTTCAATACCATACTTAACAGCGGAAGGATCGCCCGGACCATTGGATAGAAACACGCCATGCGGATCAAAATCCAAAATGTCCTGCGCAGATATATTGGCGGGGAATACAGTTAATTCACAACCATAGGATTCCAATAATCGTAGAATATTGGTCTTTATTCCAAAATCTATGGCCGCAACTTTATACTTCGTATTTGATTGTGATGACCACTTAATGGGTTTTGATATGGTTACTTCTTTTGCTAAATCCAGACCAGTCATTTCCGGAGAATTGCCTAATTTTTTTTTTAGACTATTGAGATTAGAATCAGTCGTGGAAATAATGCCATTCATGGCACCATTATCCCGGATATGCCGAGTGATTGCCCGAGTGTCTACTCCCTGAATTCCTACAATTTGGTTTATCTTTAAATATTCCCCGATGGATTGTGTAGATCGCCAGTTGGATGGAATTTCTGTCTCTTCCTTGATAACAAATCCCGCCACTTGAATTTTATCTGATTCTATATCTTCAGGGTTCACTCCATAGTTACCAATATGGGGAGTTGTCATCGTAACAATTTGGCGGCAATAAGATGGATCAGTCAAAATTTCCTGATAGCCGGACATGCCTGTATTAAAACACACCTCCCCAATAGTCTCCCCCTCATCGCCAAATGTTCTTCCTGAAAAAAAACGGCCATCTTGTAATAAAAGAACAGCCGTTTTATATTTTTCCATGCCTGAATTTTATAAGGATATTTTGAAATCCAAACCCTGATCAGGAAAAATTACAAATTTATTTAAGGAGGACAAGAACCTTACAGTTTGTGAGAAGTCCGAATTTTTTTTCAGCATCTCTAATCCTTTCCGCATCTAAATTAGAAACAGTCAAATTTATATCATCATCATTTGCAACTGCTTCCACTAGTAGCGGATTATTCCCTACACGACGGCTAACGTTCCCATCTTCCATGGAATGGGCATATCCCATAGGGCCTCGATTAACGGAGCGAGAACGAGTATAATGCCGTGGCCCATAAACTAATCTTTCATCTTCATTATATACTTTTGGAACCATAGCCGGAATATGATAAATATTTCTAGCATCTATTACAATTCCAGTTGCTCGATTGGTTTTAGGAGTAATTGCTCGCATCATTAGATATGTTGATTGGGCAATATCTTCATTCAAGTACCCATCAGCATCTATTAAAATTTCCGCCAGCCCCGACATTTTAATTGCTAAAGCTATGGCCACTTCATTTCGTTCAAGATACTCAATCTCTCCCTGTTGAAAAGCACTTCCCACCAAAGTTCCTACACGGCTGCCAACTAAAGGATCACCTAACATGATTTCACCAACTGTTCGACTATCAAAGTTTACTAATTTGATTAAGTCTAATAAATTTTCACGTGCCCTGGCTCGGGCCTCCCCTTTGGAAAATTTCAGATTTTTTTCAATGGTTTTTAAATCACCTTCAGATGTCTCTCGTTTTGTAATATTTGCCGTGCCGCGGGAAACGATAACCCGATTTGCATAATCAATGAATCCATAATCAGTCCGAACTACAGAAGACCTTGGGGACTCAAAAGCACTGAGACTGCTGATAAGGATTAAGTATGTGGCTAGAATTTTGACCATAGAACCTCATCTTGGTATGATTGAAAGTAACAATTTTGTATATCTTAGTGCAACTCTCCAAAAAAACAATTTCCTTCACTAACTTTCCATCTATGGCACACCAGTTTAATATTCTTTATTTACCAATAATCTTGGTTTTATTCTCATGTGTCGAAAATAAAATTTTTATTCAACTCTACCCCGATGGGCAAACTTATTTTAAATTTGAAAGCTTGGGAGATTCTTCTGATATTTTCGATAAAGACTTTCTCCATCCTCATAATTTTCTTGGATGGAAAAAATCATTAAGCGTCATAAAAGAGGAAGATCAAAAAAATTGGATTTTAACTTCTGAAGGACTTAGCTCAGATACTGCAATTTTATTTTATGGAGAAAAATTAATTCCCCTAGGTTACTCTTTTTATCGGAATACAAGAAAATCATACTTTAGTATAGAATATTCCTTTACATTGATCTTTTATGGTCGTCATATTGAAACAGAGTATCCGAAACTTTATGAAGCAATTTTATCAGAGAAACCTGATTCTCTTTATTGGCTTTCAGAAGCGCTAACAGTATTGATGCATAAAGGGTTAAATGATATTGCTGGTGATTCATTAACTCCCCGAAAAGTTATCTGGAACCAACGACTTGTAAATCATTTGCAAAATTCATTTTCAAGAATAAAGTCTATAAATGATTTTGAGAATATTCAAAAAAATCGCACAGCGTTTTTCACTGATTTGCTGAAACCATTCAAAATGGATCAAGAATTTGCCAGTAATTTGGTTGAGGCTATGGAAATCCATGAAAACATACTTGAATCAACTTTAGACTTAAAGGATGACTCTTTTGAAATAAAAGCTATTCTCCCTGGGCACACTATTAATACGAATGCAGATGAAATTAAAGAAGATACTTTAATATGGAAGTTTGGATTAGATTCTCTTCTTAGGGATACTTATGTGATGGATGCAAAATCAATTATCTATACTACAGATCGGTTTAGAAAAACCTTAATTTCAGTTGGAGTTTTATTTCTGCTTTTGATGGTAATTATAATAAAGAAATACTTCAGGTCATGAAAAAAAAACTGATATTGATAACTTTACTTTTTTCATTCGTATTCAGTGACACTCCCAAGTTTGGAGATGAGCAATTAGCCATAATGATTAAGGAATATTTTCAATCATCCCTAGAAGCGCCAGATTTAATGGGTTACCAATTTTATTTGAGTAAGTACGAGCAGGTAATTCAAATAGAGATTGATACAAAGCCAGAGGATGTAAATAATGCTCTATTATTTAGTTTCAAAGTAATGAGCCAAATTGCTAATGTGGCAAAAACCCAATTTACTCAATCTGTCTTGGTAATGCATTTTGGTGATCAGGGATTACCTGTCGTGGCTAGTTCCTTTCTAGACTGTTCTAAGCAATTCTTTTTAGATGGAAAAATAAAAGAAGATGCGTGGCGAAAACATTGTTTAATCATCGGAGCAGAATAATTGAAACAATTATTTGATAAATTACACTATTATATGGGTACTAAACTAAATCAACAGACTTAGAAATTACTTGATAAAGAAGACAAAAATATCAAAGATGATAACCGAATGTTAGCTTTTGCAAAAACATCTTTATATCATTGTAAAAAATCACAAGAGTTGAAACCAGTAAATGGACAAAGAGGAGGAGGAATGTTTTCCTATGTTTATGCTGTTTTACGCCATGAAAAACAAGCCCTTTACCATGCTGAAAAATGTTGGGAGTTTACAAAATCTTTCAAAATGTCCAGATCTGACTTGGCATATGCCTATGAAGCTTTAGCTCGTATAAATGTGCTTGCGGTCATTATGAAAAAATGAATAAATATTTTTTAAAATCTAAATCTACCGGGAAAAAAATTCAACTAGAACAAGACCAAGATCAGTCTTTTTCAGGTCTGCAAAAATATCCTTGGTATGAATGCACTAAACCGAGGGATAATTAAATGAAGGATTTAATCCGTAGCCTACACAAATTTGCTGAAAAGAATTTCCCTGTTCCAGAAATTTCATCCTATTTGAAAACTTATAAATTAAATAACAAGGATCGAGAAAAATTTACTTTTTTTCATGATTCATTTTATACAAGGAATTTGGTATACAAAGATGAGCATTTTGAAATATTAATTTTATGTTGGGGGGCTAATCAAATGGCACCAATACATGGTCACGAAGGTGAAAAGTGCTGGGCTCGGGTTGAAACAGGAAAATTACAATTTTGTAATTACATTATTAAATCTTCATTACCGTTAAGAATAAAAATGGATGGCCAAGTTGTTGGAAAGCCAGGATATTTGGATGGCCCCGCAGAAATTCATTCTGTAGAGAACATATTTAAAAAGCCGGCTTTAAGTTTACATGTATATGCAAAACCATTTGATGCCTGTGATATATATAATATTAAAAATCAAACAGTGAAGCGGCTTACTTTGGATTACCATAGCAAATATGGAGAATTGTGTTAAAATTTATAATTATTATTCCAAGCCTGCTCATTGGACAAATTGAAAAACAAATAAGGAATGATGACCCATCTTTATATAAAAATCAACGAGTTTATCATGCGCCACCAAAACCTTTATATAAAGCCCGTACTCATGATTTAGATTTTTTAACTGATATTCCTACTGATTCTGTGAAATCCGCCATTCTCTTTTTTAAAACAGACTCTATGAAATATTATCAAGAATTTTCATTGGAAGGCAATCATGGTTTATATCGTTTCCGATATGATCCCAAACTATATCCAGGTACTAGACTAAAATATTATTTTGTCATTCAAACGGAGATGGACATTCACGCTACTCCAGTTGATCAAGAGGGTCGTCTTTCTCCCATGGATAAACTTTTAATAGATCCAGTTCAATATTTTAAACAACAAGCCCGTCTGAATAAATGATTCCGAAAAAACGTATTTCTGAACTCAGAAATATTCTTCAAAATCACAATCATAGATATTATGTTTTGGATGATCCATCTATTTCCGATGGTGAATATGATCAATTATTTCGTGAGTTGGAAGAACTGGAAAATGACTATCCTGCTTTAATTACCTCTGATTCGCCCACCCAGCGCATTGGTTCAAAACCAATAGAAGAATTTGGAACTATTGAACATCGTAAGCCCATGCTCTCTTTGGCTAATGCCATGAGCGAACAGGAATTGATAGCTTTTGATGAACGAATGCAGAAAGCATTAAAAACAGATTCTGTAAACTATATTGCTGAACCAAAACTTGATGGGTTGGGTGTAGAATTGGTTTATAAAGATGGTATCTTTAATTACGGCACCACTCGAGGTGATGGATTTACAGGAGAAGATATAACTCATAATCTAAAAACAATTAGAAGTGTTCCATTAACTTTACGAACAGATTGCATTTCAGCGCCTGTTCTTTTGGAAATACGAGGGGAAGTCTTCATAAAGAAAGATGATTTTAAAAGACTAAATGTAAAACAGGAAAAAGACAATAGACCTGTCTTCGCAAATCCACGAAATGCCGCAGCTGGTAGCCTAAGGCAATTGGACCCTGCAATCACCGCAAGTCGACCTCTCTCTATTTATTTTTATGAAGCTGGCGAAATCTCTGGGACAACTTTTCTCGATCATGGTTCATTCTTGACTGCATTAAAATATTGGGGATTGCCCGTAAACCCATTATTCCAATCGGCAACCGCTTCAATAGAGCTAATAAAATATCATAAAGATTTGGAAGAAAGGCGAAATAATCTTCCCTACGAAATTGACGGGAGTGTCTTTAAAGTAAATAATTATAGCGAACGAGAAATTTTAGGAATGAGAAGTCGTTCACCGCGTTGGGCAATTGCAGGTAAATTCAAAGCACAACAAGCTACAACAATAATTTTAGATATTGATATTCAAGTAGGTAGAACCGGTGCACTAACGCCTGTTGCAAAACTGAAACCTGTTTATGTCTCTGGGGTAACTGTAACCAATGCAACTCTTCATAATCAAGATGAAATAGATAGAAAAGATATTCGGATTGGTGATACAGTTTTAGTTGAGCGGTCTGGAGATGTGATTCCAAAAGTAGTGAAAGTCATCATGGAAAACCGCATTGAAAATTCAAAACCATTTCAAATGCCCAATGAATGTCCAGTTTGCGGACTTAAGACATTCCGCCCACAGGAAGAAGCGATTCAACGATGCGGAAATATATCTTGTCCAAAACAAATTACAGGAAGAATCCAGCATTTTGCGTCTAAGTTGGCCTTAAATATTGATGGACTGGGAACAAGAATCGTTGATCAATTAGTAGAAGAAAAACTTGTTGGCTCTATAGATGATATATTTTCTTTGGAATTGGATTCAATAATAAACTTGGATCGTTTTGGAAAAAAATCTGCTGAAAATCTGATTGCAGCTATCCATAGTTCTAAAAAGACTACGTTTTCACGATTTGTATATGCATTAGGGATAAGGAATGTGGGCGAGCATATTGCAAAGGTCCTAGAAAAACATTATTCTGGAGACTTGAATCAATTTATAAATACATCTAAAGAAGAATTAGAATCTATCGATGAAATTGGCCCTATTTCAGCAGAAGCAATCGTTGAATTTTGGAATGATATATCCAATAGAACCATCGTACAAAATTGTTTAAATCGAGGAGTTACAATTTCAAAAGTTTCTAGATTAGAAAATTCGGTTTTTGATGGTAAAACTTTTGTCTTTACAGGATCATTGGAAAAATTGACTCGTAATGATGCCAAAATTATGGTGGAAAATTTGGGAGGTAGAATTTCCGGATCTGTAAGTAAAAAAACTGATTATCTTGTTGCTGGAGTCAGAGCCGGATCAAAACTAAAAAAAGCGGAAGAATTAGGTGTAAATATATTAAGCGAAGAAGAATTACTAGATAGTATGAAATAATTATTTAAAAATGCTTAAAAATATAAAAAAAATCAGCTGGCCAATTTTCTATTCTGGAAACAGAATATTATTAACCGTTACTTGTATCATCACTCTTTCTTTTTCCCAAACTTTTACGATTGTCAAAATAGCGGATGTACCTGAAAAAGCTCTATATATAACACAAGCTAAAGGTGATGACTCTAGGTTATTTGTAGTTAATCAAAATGGACAAATACATATTATTAAAGATAGGATAATCCTCAAAAAACCTTTCTTAGACATTTCTGAACGCGTACAAAGTTCTATTATACCAGGTAGCGAAGAAGGATTATTGGGGTTAGCATTTCATCCTGATTATTTTAGCAATGGGTTTTTCTATGTCAATTATATCAGTATTAATGGAACTTCGGTCGTCTCTCGATTTAGTGTTACTTCTGATCCGGAAAAGGGAGATGAAAATTCAGAAATGATTATTTTAGAATTAAAACAACCTTTCGGAAATCATAACGGTGGGCATCTTACATTTGGGCCCAAAGATGGGATGCTATACATCGGCTTCGGTGATGGCGGCAAATGGGGTGACCCTTATAGTAATGCCCAGAATACAAATAATTTTCTCGGAGGAATCCTTCGGATAGATGTTAATGGAGGTGACCCCTATACGATTCCACCAGATAATCCGTTTGTGGGCCAGAAAAATAAAAAACAAGAAATTTGGTGTTATGGTCTGCGAAACCCCTGGAGATTTTCATTTGATCTGAAAAATGGTGATTTAATAATCGGAGATGTAGGACAGAATAAATGGGAGGAAATTAATTGGAGTAAATGGGAGGAATCTAAAGGCGCCAATTATGGTTGGCGGATTATGGAAGCGAATCATTGCTTTAACCCAGAAGAATTTTGTGATACCACTGGACTTATAAAACCGGTTCATGAATATCCAAACAATGCTGCTTATTTAAAAATACTCATCGGTATGGATGAAGCTGAAGCTACAGGCTGCTCGGTTACAGGTGGCTATGTTTATCGCGGATCTACCATTCCAGAGTTAAAAGACACATATATTTTTGGTGACTATTGCACTGGGAGAATTTGGTCCTTCAAATTAATAAATGGTAAACGTTCTAAATTTAGAAATATCAGAAAGCAGTTAAAAAAGACAAGTAAAAATATTCCATTATTTATATCATCGTTTGGAGAAGACAATTCAGGAGAACTCTATGTGGTGGATTATTCAGGAGCTATCTATAAATTCGTACCTTATTAATAACTGAGAAACATTATGATGAAAATAGAAGAAGTAGTGGGCGACTTAATTCTTATCGTTCTAGATAATCATGAACCTTTAGCTAAGATTGGAATTGATCAAGATAAGATTTTTGTTTACGTAAACGGATATGATGAAAATGGTATCTGGATTCATCATCCTAATTTCCAGGTACCAAATTTAGATGAACAGGACAAGGCTAAAACAAAAAGTGTGGAAGCATCCATTCTTATCCCTTGGGCTTTTATTGTCTCCATCGCTCATTTCCCCGGTGAAGAAGGATTTGATAATCCCAGCCCGTTCGATTTAAAAGTCGGTTTCGAATAGACTAAATGAATATACCCGCAATCCATATCTCAGGATTAACTAAATCCTATGGGAATGTACATGCTTTGCAGGGTGTGGACATGATAATCAAAAAAGGCGAATTTTTTGGATTACTTGGCCCTAATGGTGCTGGGAAAACTACAACCATTAATATAATAACAGGCTTGGTTTTTCGTGATAAAGGAGAGACTGAAGTATTCGGGAAAGACACTGTCCAAGATTTTAGATTTACAAGGTCTAAAATTGGAATTGCAGCTCAAGAACTTTCTGTGGACTGGTTTTTCCCTATTGAAAAATTGCTCTATTTCCAGGCAGGTTATTATGGGCTGTCTGCTAAAATAGCCAAACCAAGAATTGATGATTTATTGGAAAGGTTGGGTTTAACCAAAAAAAAAGATTCTCGATTAAGACAATTATCTGGTGGTATGAAACGCCGCTTTCAATTAGCAAAAGCGCTGGTTCATGATCCTGAAATTCTTATTTTGGATGAACCAACTGCAGGTGTAGATGTAGAACTAAGGCGTGACCTCTGGCAATATCTTAGAGACCTACATGAGCTAGGCAAGACTATACTTCTTACAACCCATTATATCGAAGAAGCAGAACTTTTATGTGAAAATGTCGCAATTATAGACAATGGAAAGATATTAAAGGAAGGTTCTCCAAAAGAGCTGACCAGAGAGTTAGGGACAGCGGGGATTACTGTTCATTTGGGCAATATAGAAAATGGTCTTGAAACACAGCTTTCAGAATTCACATTTACACGCGAAGAAAATAGATTGCACTTCTCTGTAAAAGATCCGGATTCAGCCATGCCAAAAATCATACAAAAATTGTCTAAATTAGATGTTCATATACAAAGTATCGAATCAAAAGTATCTTCTTTAGAAGACGTATTTTTAAATCTTACCGGGAAGAGCATCAACGAATGAACTGGGTTGGTCTTAATACCTTGATCAAACGGGAAGTCGGGCGGTTTTTTTCCGTTTATCGTCAAACTGTGTTGCCAGGGCTAATTAGTTCTGCTTTATATATTGCCATTTTCGGCTTTACCTTGGAACAAAGGATATCGGAAATTCAGGGAATACCCTATACTTTATTTATACTACCCGGACTTATCATGATGAATACACTGACCAACGCTACATCGAACACATCATCATCCATGCTACAAATGAAGCTACTACAACAACTACCCGATTTATTGGTTGCACCTCTTTCAGGTTTAGAGATCTCATTAGCATATATTATTGGAGGGGCTGTTCGCGGGATGGTGAATGGTGTTTTAGTTTTGCTTCTAGGAGTTTTATTAATTGATATGCCGGTAGTTGATCCTTTAGGTACCATCGGGTTCATTTTTCTAGTTTCCTGGGCTTTTGCCAGCATGGGGCTACTGTTGGGACAATTGGCTGAAAGCTGGGATCAACTGGCTATGATGCAGAATTTCTTTCTAACACCTTTAAGCTTTTTAGGGGGAATTTTTTATTCTATTCATATGCTACCCGATTGGGCCCAAAACCTAAGTTTTGCTAATCCTATTTATTATATGATTAATGGCATTCGATATACAATTTTGGGAGTAAGTGATTCTCCTGCAATAATCAGCTATACTATGGCAATTATCTTAACAGCAATATTTACCTTTGCAGCAATTTTTCTCATGCAAAGTGGTAAAAAAATTAAACAATGATACGCTATTGTATACCTGCATTATTTGTAATTCAGCTTTTTGCCCATAATCCAAATCTCAATCCTCCAAACTGGAAACAATATTACCGATTGGGAGTTGTTAATGTTGGGGGAGAAAATATTGGACTTGCTACATATGGCAGGTTAAGACGGACAACTGATTATACATTTAATGATCTCCGCTTCTACGGACATTTTTACAAAAATGATCAGGAAGTTCGTTTTCGAAAAAAAACCAGTCGTCGGTTTTTATCCTTTAAGAAGTTTTATTCTTTCAATACCCTTTTATATGAAAAAAATACATTTATTGATGTGAACTTACGTTATCATTTGAATCAAGGAATGGGTTGGTTAATTCAACAAAGAGAAGATGGAAATATGACGTGGGAGTTAGGAATTGCTTTTGATAATTCCGATTATCTTAATAATACCAGGAAAACATATTATGCCCGGACAGGATTTACTTCTGATTATACCTTAAAAAATTTGGAAACAAAATTTGAGTTAGATTATTTTTATCAATTAAGTGAAGAAGAAAAAGGGATAGACTTAAGTCGATTTCAATTAGTCGGTGAATTACAGTACACATTAAAAAAAGGTTTATCTCTGCTCTATGGATTTACTCAGGATTTTCCCTTAGAAGACTCCTTTGATCTTAATAAAGCTTCCATATTTGCGACATTGGCGATAAATCACAATTTAACTTGGTCATTTTAATGAAAAATAAAATCATTATAATCACAATGTTAGTTACTTGGAGCTTTTCTCAAGAACTGGATGAAAACTTAACACTGGAAAAGAAATCACTTATGGTGTTACCATCATCCCAGGATAAATTTCAGGAAATTGCCGAAAAAGTCATTTCTATAATTTCAGAAGCAGCAACCACAGTGGGGAGATTTGAAGTTATTGATCGTACTATTGTAGAAGATATTGTGGAAGAACAGGCATTTCAAATGTCTGGTATGGTTTCGGATGATCAGGTGCTAGAATTAGGTGAATTGGCGGCTGCAGAGGAAGCTCTCATTGTAGATATTATACATTTCGGACAGAAGGGTGTTCCTAAAGAAAAGAAAGAGAAAGAGAAAGAGAAAGATGATGATGATGATGATGATGAAACTTTGTTTTCTTGGGTCGTCAAAAATACTGTTAAAGCTGCAATTGATAATACAGAAAGCGCAAAAGAAAAAAGACGTCTTGAACTGGAAAACAATATCCTCACAGTTATAAATACCAATGTGAAATTAGTAAATGTAAAGACAGGAATATCTGAAAATTCTTTTAAACTAGATGCTAAACATGTTGGAGGGAATAGAGATGCTTCTTTAAAGGCAGCATTATCTACCATAGCTTTTCAAGCCAACAATAAATTAAAAGAATTATATGTAATCACTAGCGAGGTTATCGATGTTGATGGGAAAATTATTTCTATATTATCTGGTGAAAACTTAGGGTTGGAAGAGGGTGGATATTTTGAGATTGCATCCAGAGATAAACAGAAAACATATAAAGGGAAAACAGTCACTTTACCTGGGAAAACACGTGGTTTAGCTCAAATTATAGAGGTGGGTCCCGATGCTAGTAAAGCTAAGATAGTTCGAAAATGGCGAAGAATAAAAGGTGGACATAGAGCCTATGAAATGCTAAAGCAGCCCACGGCAGCAGATTTCAGCATCTTATATAGTCGGACACCGCATTATAATTTAACAGGTAAATTATTAATCAATCCTTTCAACACACTTAGTGGCAGCTTAAATGGATATTTGGGTTTTATTAATGATTCAAGAAATGATTTGGATTTCTATGGCGGAATTGGTCTGGGAATATCCATAAAACTATTATCTGGTTTTGGGACAACTCTTTCTTCATCTCTTGATCTTCCATTTTCATTCGCTACCAGAAGAGATGATAAAAATCATTTTATCAGTGCTGGTCTGTTTATGCCTAGCGGTGGATTAAACATCGGAGTACAGATCGGCAAAAATCAGGACCTGATTTTCTCAGTTAGAAATATTTTTAATAACACTAAGCCAAATTGGACCTATTCTCAAAAAACTGGAAAGAAAGATGAAGATGGAAAAGATGAAACTCGTCGAGTTGATGCAGAATGGGATGATGATAAAATTGCACCAACAATTGATGCAACTGGTTGGGTTTTATCTATTTCATTACGGCGCTTCTGGTTTTAGAATTACAGAAATAAATCTATTTTTAACTATGAATATAGGATACTAAAAGGGATTAATAAGCGTCATTTGGAAGTATGGCTTTGGACCAATTGTTAATACTTCTCCCTCTTCAAGGCTAAAAAATTCATCAAAATCTTTGCCCCATTTTTCCATAGTTTGCGCCCACCCGTAACTAAAAATGAATAGAGGCGATTTCGCTAGCGATAGAGCAATTCGGAATTCTGCTCCTGTAGTAACAATGACTTCTTTTTCTGGACTGTTACCATACCATGCATTACCAATATCTGATATAAATGCAAATGTTGGATTACCTATTTGAATTATTTTTAACATTTCAAGAATCTGAAATGGAGCAACTGGCGCACGGAATTCTAATGTCCCCATAAATGCCTGCTCGCCAAATCGCACATCAGATAATCCTCTAGGGCTCATATATTCTCTGCCTGGAACAAAAGCACCAGATATGTAATAATTTGGTATATTGAAAATCCCTAATTGATCCTGATTTAAATATCCTCCTGATATCTGCTGGTAACGAAATCTGCTGTATAATGAAAATGGACCTATTTTTTGATTATGGAAAGCATCCAAAGAAGCCCGATTATAAGTAAGGTTACCATAGATTTCCGGAGAAATAAAATCATATTTTAGTTGTAATCCATACCCTTGGTTCGGTGCAAAAAGATTCCGCCTATGATTGCGTTGGTTCTTAAATGTATATAGCATGGAGAATTTCCCTTCCTCCCCGCTTTCAGGTGTTTGTAACCCATTAGCATCTAATAAAGAATCAGCAATATCAAAGGACTGACGATCCATAAAATCCACTGAAAAACCAAGAGAATGGTTTGCTGTTCGAAAATTCCCAAAATTATAAGGGAATGTCCACCATATTGATATTCCGTTAAATACCTCAACAAATGGGTACTGATCTCGATTATAAAATTGAAAAGTAAAAAACAAATCTTTATAAAAGTTTAATCCCCAAGAACCTTTAAACGGGAATCCTGTATAGTTATTATATTGAATCATAGTGGCAAACAATGAATCATAATCAGTAAAAAAAACCCCACCTAATAGATGGCGCCCCATTCCATCAGTAAAAACTGAATTGGCAAAAAGGCCTCCTATATCTGGAAGAACAACTGAGCCAACGTGCGACAAGTGCTTATAAAACTTATAAGACGATTCCTGGTGGATGGTTACATCACTATTATAATTTATTTTTTCCAAAGGATAATCTGGCGATTTTGTACGCCAGCTTGTATATGCAGAATTCATTTTTATGGGAGTCATTTTCGCAATACGAGATGGATCAATATCGACAACACGAGAAAAACCAAAAGTATTTAGAGTCATTGCTGTAATCGTATTAATTTGATGGTTCCATTGTTTTCCCATGACAGCATCGCCCACATCTGTATTTCGAATTGTACCACCAATTTCTAAATCATGAGTATATAAATTGGGAGTATAATCATACAAACCAGTAAATGATATAGACTGGCCATCAGGGTGCCATATAGGGAAATAGTCTCCTTCAGGGCTATCAGTTATTTGTTTCTTTTTGGCCGATTTTAATTCAAGGATATGGATATCCATATGCCCATCTGGATCCGATTGGGCATAGGCAATTGCTTTTCCATCTGGGCTCCAAACAGGAGTAATAATCTGAGTATCACCTGAATTATCAGTGATTAACTTCAAATCGCTACCATCTAAATTCATAGTGTATAATTGGGTTGTTGAGTTTTCATGGCCTGTAAAAACAATCTTTGATCCATCTGGTGAAAACTGGGGATAGTTTGCCCGGATGTTAGGTGTAAGTAACCTTTTCTTATTTGACTCCAGATCTAAATGCCAAATACCAAACATTAAGGATTGGTTTGTCCCAAAACGATATTTAGGATATACAATTGATTTTCCATCTGGAGAAACATCCAAGTTTTGAATTAATTCTCCAAAGACACCGTGATCATATTCTTTAAATTTCCACTTATAATTACGGACTGAATTCATTCCCAATTTTTCAGAAAAATTATTGGTTTTTTCTTTCCAAGTCTTTTTATTATTGGTTGTATCCCGTGTGGCAACCACCAATGAAAGATCCCTTTGACCTCTTGACATAAGGCCTATCATGGCCACTCGCATTGTGTCTGGAAAATAATCAAAAGCAGTAACTTTTCTTAAAGGCAGATTGCTTATAAGACCAATATCCTCAAGCCTCTCCTTTTGCGCCCTTTGGCCATAAAAAAATGTATTCATATGTTGACGCCAATCTTCATTAAAACGTTTGAGCTTAATACCAGTATGTTTTTTAAATGCATCTTTAAAGTTTAAAAGACGTAGTTCATCACGATGATTTAAAATCTTAATGATAGTAGAATCTCCAAATCTATCTGCTAAATAAAGGCTTTTTGAAAAGCCATCATTATGAGGATCAGGTATTTTATGGACAGTATTATTAATAACGTGTCCCTTATGAGAAATATCATATCGAAAAGGACGCCATTTTTCTGTATAATATTCTGCCAACCCTTCTACTACCCAGCTCGGCACACCTGCATAGATAGAATTCATTGGCTCTGGAAGCCAAGTCCTTACAGTATTAAAATAAACTAAATGTTGAAGTTCATGGGCTAATACAGTTCTTAACCATTTTTCATTACCAGACCAAAGCGCTGCATCATTTTGGTCTACCCAAATAACTGTATGATTGCTCTGCATCGCAAATCCATTTAATACCTCATCTTCAGATGTGAAAACAATATCTAATCTGCGTATGTTATCTAGCCCCATTTGTTTAAGTAAAGCTGGGCGAATCTGCTCAGAAATCGATGCTCCTTTCACAGCAATATCTCGAATTTCTTCATGGTAGTGAATATCAAAATGGTCTGTTTCAATGGTATGCCATTTTAGCTCCGGATGGGTACGCCCGGTAAACATCCACGCTCCAGTAGCCATCAATATATTTGATAAAAATATCAGTATGTAAAGAAAATGTATCATGCAATAATCTACTTTTATTTTAATAGGCCTATTTGGATTAAATCATATTCCAATTTTTGAGTTGATTCAAAATGTATGCCATGCATACCGATAGCCTTTGCGCTTAAAATATTTTCTTCCAAATCATCGATAAACAGGGATTGATCGGGTTGAGTTTTTGCCATTCGTAACGCATATTGATAAATCTCTTTATCGGGCTTTCTAAATCCCGCATCAAAAGAATATATAGCTCCATCTACAAGTTGAGGAAATAAATAACGATTTTCTATTTCATCCCGAATATGTTGTGTATTTGTATTTGATAATAGCCAGATGGAATGGCTCCGATTTAATCGTTCAATTAATTTGACAGTAGATTTTTCTTTACCCAATAATTTTCTCCACCCAGTGTAAAAATCAGACTCTTTTAAACAAGAAGGCTGCGGTAATTTTTCTTTTACAGCTAAAAACCATTCATTGTCGTTTAGATTTCCTTTTTCGTATTCATTATGCGCATCAATTGGAAATCTGTCACGAATTATTTTTGGCTGAACATCAGTACAATCACTTAAATATTGAATTGTTCTTTCAGGGTGAATGTTGATTAAAACACCACCAATGTCAAAAAATATCGTTTTGATCATACTACCATTCAAAAGGCCCATCAACTATTTTCCATAAAAATAAGGATACTACAGTTCTATAAGGCTTCCAGATTTGGGAACGTTTTTCTAATTCATTGGGTTTAGGAAGTACCTTTAATTTAAAATATTTCTGAAAACCTTTTTGTACACCCAAATCACCAGTTGGGAAAATATCCGGACGTGCCAAAGTAAACATTAGAAACATTTGTGCTGTCCATGGCCCTACTCCTTTAATCGATACTAATTGATTTATTACTTCATCATCTGGCAGATTATGAAGGTTATCTGCTTGAATCGTGTTATCTAAAAACGCTTGTGCAATATTTTTAATATAATTTGCTTTTGCATTAGATAAACCTACTGATCTTAATACTTTATGATCTGTATTTACCACATCTTGTGGTAAAGGATAATCTTCAACTTCATATAATCTGACAAAACGGTCTAAAATTGTTTTAGCTGCTTTGCCGCTAAGCTGCTGATAGATAACAAAACGAGTAAGCGATTTAAAATAGTTTTTTTCAGTAAATATATCTCTTGGACTAAATTTATTCAGCAATTTGACTAATGCTTTATCCTGGTTTTTCAAAGCAGATACTGCATCCTTAACACAAAGTACTTTAAGATTTTGCACAGACATAGATTTGCATTCCACTTTCTTCGTTCATGGTTGTTTCATCATAATCACCCATTTTTTTTGCAATCTTTAGCCCTGATTCGTATAGCAGGATATCCATTTTATGGGGATAAAACATGCGCATTTTATATTCATATTTTTGTTCATCAAGCATGCCGTCACTTTCCAATTGCCAGAATAAATGGTTGATCTGATTTTTTTCATCAAAGATGTTGGATTCCATGATCCGACAACGAGAACCTCTATATTCAAAAGTGGATGTAGCCGGATATAATTTCCCTTTTTTTCTGTAAAGAAATGATGGATCAGGTTTAAAAATAGACACCAAGAAAACACCATCATGAGATAAATGATGACAGACAGACCTAAGACAATTTAATGCATCCTTATCTGTAAGATTATGTAGAAAAGAGTTAAACCCAATGAAAATAAATTTGAACTGTTTCCCAAGATCAAACTGGCACATGTCCTGTTGCAAGAATGTGGCCTTCTCTCCATATTTTTTAATGGCAACATCAAGAAACTCTACACTTGTATCAATCCCTGTATAATCAAAACCATGATCTAAAATTAGTTTTGCTAATCGTCCTGTTCCTGCTGCTAACTCTAGCACAGGACCCCCTGTATTTTTGGCTATAGACGAAATTAAACTATGGTCCCAATTATAATTTTTGTGGATAGCATCATATAGTTCTGGATTTGTATAAATATCAGCCATTTATTTATAATTTATATATGTACCATTAGTACAAATGGTACATATATAATATTTTAAATCAAAGTAATATATTACCCATCCGGTTATAGGACTCATGTAGCTTCTTCTATTTTAGATTAGATGTAGGACGAATAGGTGTCTATTTACCCCACAAACAAAAAACCCCACATATATATAGATTATTTATTGAACACAGCCCCCGCATACATCCCCAA
>PBKF01000028.1 GCA_002722105.1 Fidelibacterota bacterium | reverse complement strand
AATGAGAGAGGTTTGGTATTTTCCTCAAGTGATCCGGGTGCGACTCGAACGCACGACCAATGGCTTAAAAGGCCACTGCTCTACCAACTGAGCTACCGGATCAACATTACTATAAAAAGCGGTGGAAAACTTACATTTTTTGTTATTGTCTTCGAAGTAAAAAACAGATGATACTTGATCATAATTCTGGATTTCAAACTAATTTTTCCAAATAATACTTGTCAAAGGCTGCAAGTAAACTCTCCTGTCCGGAGTAGGGGGCGGGTGTATATTTTTTTGACTGAATTCCTAGCTGAGATAATTCTGAAATATGCCAGTCCTGTTTATTGGTCATATCCCAGAAATCGATAGCTTCATTTGGTTTATGCGCGCCTATTTCAAGTACATCTTTTTCAAATAACAGGGTACATTCTACTATGCACTTATCCACACCAGCAGGCCATACGGTGTGGTACATGACATATTCCGGGTGCAGACTTAAGAGCATATTTGGGAAGATGGAATAATAGTAAACTCTTTTTAGATCATCTTTCTTCAAATTCTTTAATGGAGGGCAGCAAAAATTCCCACTAGAAGTAATACTGTCTTTATCTTTATTTAAATCCATATAACCACCTAGAAAAGGGCCTTCGTGCAGATCGTTCCGTCCGCTCATATAGGGCGTAATGGCTGCCAGATCAGGATGTAGAATGGGGCAGTGGTAACATTCACAGTAATTCTGGATTACCAGTTTCCAATTCCCCGCCACGTCATAGTGAATCTTTTCCAATGGTTTCAGATCATTAATTGTCCAGGGACTAAATCTATTTTTGATTGGCTCGAAGGTGGTTTCAAAATCCTGAGGGTGATCGCTAAAGTTGATGAAAATAAATCCTTCCCACTCTGCGATAGGAATAGGGAATAAAGAGTAATCACTTTTATTAAACCCTTCCACTTCATCCATGTGAGGTGCTCCCACAAGCTGACCATCAAGCCCATAGGTCCAGCCATGATATCCGCACTGCATGGATTTTGAAAACTGTCCTGATTCATGTTCACAAATTCGAGTGCCTCTATGGCGGCATACATTGGTATGGGCACGTAGATTTCTATTAGTATCCCGAATAATAATAGCACTTTCCGTTCCCACATTAATCACTTTATATTGCCCTGGATCGCTCAATTCAGATATCCGGCCGGCACAAATCCAATGATTCTGAAAAATATTTTCGAATTCTTTTTGAAGAATTTCTGGATTTACATAAAAATTCCTCTCTAGGGTATGGGCTCCCGTAGGCAATGTCTCTGCTGTTTTTTTAAATTCCATTATTTCAGGATCTCTCGAGCAGCATTGAATCCATTCGCCCCATGAAGTCCGCCACCTGGATGAGTCCCGGGACCACATAGATAAAGATTTTTAATAGGTGTTTTATACTGGGCTGTACTCATGGTGGGGCGCATGAACATGAATTGATCCAATGTCATTTCTCCATGATTGAGATTTCCTTCAGTAAGATCAAATTCCTTTTCAATATCTACTGGAGTAAATAAGGATGCCGCTTCAATTTTGGAGGAGAGTTCTGGAATATATTTTTCCAGAACGTTGATTACATTTTGCCTAAGTTGATCTTTTGTATTTTTATCCCAACTTTGGTTCCGTAAATGATAGGGTGCATTTTGGACTGTGATGGAAAGAACATGTTTGCCCTCCGGTGCAAAACTTTTGTTCACTAAAGATGGTATTGTGAATTCAATATATGGTTTTTCAGGTATCTGGCCATATTTTACCGAGTCGGCAGCTTTTTCTAGGTATTCTATGGATGGAGCAATGGCGAATAAAGTGTCCATTTGCTCTTCCGAAATACCAGGGATATTTGGCAGGCTATTCAAGGCAAAATGGATTCTGGCAATACTACCGCGATAACGGATATTATTCAATTGTGTATTAAAATTGGGATTCAAATTAGCAGGCCCAATCAGCCTATGAAAAGTATTGTTTGGGTCAAGGCCAGATACAACTTGATCTGCTTCTATTACTTTGCCATTTTCTAGAATGATTCCGTTACATATCCCATTATTCACACGAATCTCTTTCACCTTTGAACTTTTACGTATTTCTACCCCTACAGATTCAGCAGATGACTGTAACGCAGATACCAAATAACCAGTGCCTCCTTTTACAAATTGAGCCTGATGAAATACACGATTACTGTACAGGTGCTGATGAAGAAGATTATATCCAGTCCCGGCAGCAAAAGGGCCGAAGCTTAAATGGTGGATTCCAGCGGTAGAAACTGCTGCTCGGAGTAATGTATTTTCAAACCATTCATCAACTAGTTCCGGCATCATCATGGGAGCTACCCTTATAAGGTTTACCAGCCCACGGGTTCCATTATTCCATAGCGGTCTGAGTAGTGAACGCATACCCAGTGCATCTTTTAAGCCCGTATTGGGAAGGCTTGGTGGTGTGAGAGTATACAGTTCTTCTAAAAATTGAGCTAGATTTTGTATATACTGTACAAAGTTATCCCAAACTCGGGCATCATTTTCTGAATGTTTGGCAATGGCTGTGGAGGATTCTTTGGGATTCTGGTGAAAGAAAATATGATTCTTGTTTTCTCCCAATGCAATACGAACTATATCTGGTTGGATCAATTCCAACCCATATGCTTTCAAGTCAAGTTTTTTCATGACCCGGGGATCAATCCATTTTACCACGTCATTGATCACATTGCATTTGAACTCAGGGAAAAATTCCTGGGTAGAAGCCAATCCGCCAATCTTGTTCCGGGCTTCAAGTACAAGCACACCTTTTCCCCCTTTGGCCAATAAACCTGCAGCCACCAAACTATTCACACCACTACCAATGATAATTACATTTTGGCGGGTCATTTCCAGAGCCCCAGAATTTTTTTTGCTGCCATTTCACCGGGTGATCCTGTAATGCCACCGCCGGGATGGGTACCCGAACCGCATTGATAATAATTTTTGATGGGTGTGGTATAGTCTGCCCATTTTACAGCGGGACGCATTACAAACAACTGCTGGAGGGTCAGCTCCCCGTGAAAAATATTTCCTTCTGTGAGTCCAAAAGTGGATTCAATATCCGCTGGTGTGAGAACCTGCCGATGTAAAATGATATCTTTGATATTGGGGGCGTAGCGTGCAATGGTGTTAATCACTGCATCTCCAAATGCATCCCGTTTTTGATCATCCCAACCACCTTTAATATGATAAGGTGCATATTGGACAAAGCAGGACATGACGTGCTTACCTGGCGGCGCCATTTCAGGGTCAATCATAGATGGTAAAATAATATCCATGTAAGGTGCTTGGGAAAAATTTCCATATTTTGCATCATCGTAGGCCTGTTCTAAATGATCGTAGCTGGGACTAATTGAAATGGCTCCTCGTAAATGATGCCCATCTCCGGGCAGACAGGTAAAGTTTGGGAGTCCATCCAATGCAAGATTCACCTTTCCTGAAGAACCGCGAATCCGAAAATTTTTGATATCGGTAACAAATTCTGAAGGGAGGTCACTTTCATCCACCATTCTTAAGAAAGTGAGTTTTGGATCTAAGGCGGAAATAACTATATCCGATAGATATTCATCACCATTTTCTAATGCTACACCTATCGCGTTTCCATTTTTGACAATTACTCTATTCACAGGTGCTTCCGTTTTAATCTCGGCACCGAAATGATTTGCAGATCGGGCAATGGCCATACTGAGAGCGCCAGTACCTCCTCGTTGGAAACCCCAGGCACGAAAAGAGCCATCAATATCTCCCATGTAATGGTGTAGCATTACGTAGGCAGAACCTGGTGAGCGAGGCCCCATGAAAGTGCCTATAATTCCGCTGGCAGACATGGAAGCTTTTAAGGGTTCAAACTCAAACCATTCATCCAAAAAGTCTGCCGAACTCATTGTCATAAGCTTAGTTAAATATTCAAATTGTTCCGGTGAAAGTGTTTTTAAATGATCTAATAAGTTTTTTGCTTTACCTATATCCTTTAAAGAAGGTCGGATAGCATTGGGTGCAATTGTTTCTAAAATAGGGCGTACTGCCATACCAACCTGTCCCATAAGAGGACCAAACCGCATGTAGGCTTCCGCATCTTTAAGTGAGTGGCGTGCAATTTCTCGGTAAGTCTCATCTGNATCTGCTGTTCGGATAAGATAATCATTATCCAGAGGTGTAAAGGTACTTTCCAGAGGAAGAAGTTCTAGNCCGAATTTGGGGAGCATGAGTTCCCGCATGACATTNGGCTTCATCAGACTAACTACATAGGAACAAACAGAAAATTTAAANCCTGGTAAGATCTCTTCTGTAACAGCTGCGCCCCCTAGGATGTGNCGCCGTTCTAGTACTAGCACTTTCTTTCCTGCTTTGGAAAGATAAGCTGCAGCTGTGAGTCCATTATGGCCACCACCAATGACAATGGCATCATATTTATTTATACTGGGCATGATCGTTTCCTTTCNGGATCGAAGAAGGGNATTTTTACCACTTTGGCGCTGGTCAGTTTTCTAAAATGTTCCACCTTCAATTCAAATTTAAGTTTGGATTTTTCGTGGGCAAATTCAGATTTTACATGGGCCAGAGCAATATAGCGTTTTAGGATTGGAGACCAGGCTCCACTGGTAGCATAACCCACTTGTTCATTACCACTGTATAAAGGTGTACTTGTTCTCCAGGCTGTGGATGGAAGTCCTGGAGCCAGCCCANCACTACGATAATGTTTTTCCAGNTCATCCCATTGAATTTCAATTCCCACAAAATTCCATTGTGGGGATTGAGCCAGTTCGCTTTCTAGGGCTTGTTTACCGATAAAATCTTTTTTCTTCATTTTCACAGCCCAGCCCAGCCCTAANTCATAGGGAGATGATTTNCGTGATTCAATAATGGCATGTCGGGATGACATATAATCTACANCCANGAGGATAAGCCCTGCCTCGATCCGGGCAATGTCCAGAGCCTGAAGTCCTGTGGGTGTTATACCGTAGGATTTCCCTTTTTTAATTAAAAGATCCCAAACATTGAGAGCATCTTGATGATTTATCCAAATTTCATATCCCAGATCACCAGTGTAACCTGTTCTGGAAATGGAAACAGGAATGTCTCCAAAAGTAGTTTCCATCATCCAGAAGAATTTCAGACTGTCCAGTGAATCGGAAGATACTTTATTGAGTATAGCTCGTGAATTAGGCCCCTGAAGAGCCAAGGCTGCAGTTGAATAAGAATCATCTGTAATGATCAAATCCATCCCCACAGCATTAAATTGGATCCATTCTAAATTGGGTTCAGCACTAGTGATGCGAAATTTATTTTCTGATAATCGCTGTATAGTGCCATCATCAATAACTTTCCCATCTTCATCACACCAGGGAGTATACATGACCTGCCCCACTTTGCAGATGGTAATATCTCGTGTAACTAGCCGATCTAGAAAGCGTTGTGCATCCTGTCCCTCAAGAATATATTTTTTTAAAGGAGTAATGTCCAGGAGTGCTGCTTTGGTACGGATAGCGAAATATTCATTATCGTGTGTGAGCTCATAATTAGTAGCAGATAAATATCCGCTCCACCGCCGCCATTCTTGTGATTGATTCAGCTTAGATGTGCGTTCAAAAAAGGGGGATAGCCTGAGCTGGGTATTGGCAGTAAATTGATTGTAATAACTCATTCAGTTGATCTCCAAAAAGGGCGTGTCAGGCATGTAGGGCCACCGGAACCTTTAATGGACACTTCAGATCCGTTATAGGTATGAACGTCTACACCATTACTTTCCAATCGTTTTTTGGTAATTGGGTTTCCTTCAAGCATAATTACTTCCCCGGGAGCCAACGCCAATACATTACAGGCCATGGATGCATATTCTTCATCGGGCACATCAATTAATTCAATTTTACGATGGGTAAGGTATTGACGAAAGGGTACGGGAAGCAATCGGGAATAAACCAAATACAAATTATGATCAATGGGAGAGATATTACTCATGAGATGAAGGCAGTCTCTAGAACCCGTCCAATGCGGTAGTGGTACAGAAATCACTTCATCGACAAGGTTGCCTAACAATTCTGTAAACTGACGGATACCTTCTGCATTGGATCGATAACCTTCACCAACAGCCACAGTATGCTCATTAATCCAGATCACATCGCCACCTTCTAAAATACCTGGGGCTTTGATCTGCCCTAATATCGGCACATTGATAGATTCAAAATACCTTGCCATAGCTTGTGGCTCCGTGTGCCGTTCTTTTTTCCCCATGTTAGATAGGATGACTCCTCCATTAGTAACGACACATGGATCATGTGTGTAAACTGAATCAAGGGATGTTGAATCATCAAAAGGAAGATAATGAATTTCTATTTCACTTGATTGCATTAAGGCTATAAGCTTTCCATGATCTATCTGAGCCTGCTCTAGGTCCGGAATACCATTATAATTAAGTTTCTGAGATTGAAGTTCAATCTGAGTTTGATTTTGATAGGCATCCTTTGGGTGCTTGACCAGTACCTTCCGGATGGGATCCACCATATTTTGGCAACCGAAATATTTCAAGGTTTAATCAAGTTTCCCTTCAACGCAGGTCGTTTCAAATCCACCTCGGATATTATAAACGGTGGTGACTTTTATATATTTTGTATTCAAAACCGATTTCAAATCATCATAGATGCGTTTAGTAGCAGCTTCCTGATAAATACCTACATTACGATAACTTACAAAATAATATTTTAATGATTTCAATTCGATACATTTACCGCCCTTAGGATAATATTCTATTTTTACATAGGCTAGATCAGGTAATCCGCTGAAGGGACATACAGCACTGAATTCATTTGTTTCTGTTTTAATATACTGGTCCGGGCTTTCGAAATCAAAAACCTCTAAAAAATCAGATTGAATATGATTTTTATCCACGAATTCAAACGAATGTCCTTCTGCTTTAGGCATTTTTTTCTCCTCTGTAGATACAACCGGTGTAATTTGTTTCTTTAATCTCAATCTGTGATAATTCCGGTAATGATGTTTGCAGTTTTTTCCAGATCCAGATGCATAAATTTTCGCTGGAAGGATTATCGAGTCCTGTAATATCATTTAAGTAGGCATGGTCAATTTGATTCTGTATAGGTTTAAATGCAGTATCAATATCTTCAAAATCCATCACAAAACCTGAATTTGAATCAACCAATCCATTTACAGTAATTGTAATTTTAAAAGAATGGCCATGAACATTTTTACAAGGGTGCCCATCAGCCAGATTGGGCAAAGATCGGGCTGCTTCTATCGAAAAAGTTTTATATACATTCATAACAGAATTTACACGTCATAATTATATAGGGAAAAATGAAAGTCGTCCTAGTTCACTAAAAGAGCGCAGAAAATCAGGGTATGTTCCAAACTTTATGCATTTGCAGACTCAATTTCCATTTTGGGTTTTTAGTAATAAACGCTTTTGCCATCTCAGTATTTTGATCCTGCTCGTCTCCATCCATAGGCTGGATAAAAAAATGGTCAAAGGATAAGCTCTCATGCTGTTTTGGATCCATTCCCACCTGAGGATAAACAATCTTTAATTCATTTCCTTGCTTATAAATGAAGTCAGCATTTGCTTTTGGACTAACGCAGATCCAGTCTATATCTTTGGGTGGTATGATTGTTCCATTCGTTTCAATGGCAATTTCAAATCCAATTTTATGAATGGCTTGAATAAATTCATCATCCATTTGTAATAGGGGCTCTCCACCTGTACACACTAGAAAAGGGTTCATTAAATTGTCCGGCCAAAGAGATTTCACCAATTTAGCCAATGATACTGCAGAATATTTTCCACCATATATACCGTTAGTTCCAACAAAATCTGTATCACACCAGTTACAAACAGCATCTGTCCGATCTTGCTCTAATCCTGTCCAGAGGTTACAGCCAGTAAATCGTAAAAAGATTGCATTTTTTCCGGTGTGGAATCCTTCTCCTTGTTTTGTGAAGTAGATTTCTTTTATAGTATACACGGTTTAAAAATCGTAATAAAATATTTACATTATTTATAGGTTATAATTCAAAGGATCCCTGATCCCAGCTTCCTTAAATCCCTTTAATCGGAGACCACAGGCATCACAATGGCCACACGGGTCACCATTTTCTTTTGGATCATAGCACGTAGATGTGAGTCCATAATCCACACCTAAGTTCATGCCCATTTGTATAATCTCAGCCTTGGTCATATGTATCAAAGGCGTATGAATTTTAAAATTATTACCATCAATACCAGCCTTGGTTGCAAGCTTTGCTAATTGCTCGAATGTTTCAATAAATTCAGGCCGGCAATCGGGATAGCCGGAATAATCAACAGCATTGACACCAATAAAAATATCAAATGCGTTTAATGTTTCGGCTCGTGCTAATGCTATGGAAAGCAAGACTGTATTTCGTGCAGGCACATAGGTTACGGGTATTTCTTTCGAACTTAACTCATCTTGATGCTTTGGAACATCAATTTGATCTGTAAGGGCGGAACCACCGAACTGCGATAAGTTAATATCTATAATAGAATGTTTTTGTACACTAAAATTTTGGGCTACTATTTTTGCAGATTCTAATTCAAATAAATGACGTTGACCATAATTAACTGTAAGGGCATATAGTTCAAATCCTTTCTCTCTTGCAATTGCAAGACAGGTACTAGAATCCAGTCCACCGGATAATAATATAACTGCTTTTTTGCTCATAATTTAAATATGAAATTACCGTTATCTTTCTTCGTTTTAAACTATTTGAATAATATCTAATAGAAATTCAGTCTTTGACAACACCATCATATAAAATACAAACTAAGTTGGATCACAGTATCAAAAGATATCATCAATAAAATGCCTTTAGCAGCATTGGTGACTATGAAAGAAATTGCCTCCAAATTAGATAATAATACCACTTCAACATTTAGTAGAGTCCTTCGTCAGTTTCGCTGCTACCAATGCAACTTTGGAGCTTATAGATTGAGAAGATGTAACTACCGATCCTGAAAAAATGGAAGAATTGCTATTCAAAGGTCTACAAAAACTTCAAAATAAACATCACTAAATCGTCCATACACAACGAGGGAATTTGAGGCTAGTTGAGATGTTTTCTAATACGTTCGTAGTCCACTAGTGATTATTGGTCATTTTTGCACCGCAAGCATTACAAAACTTTGCTTGCTCTTCTTGGTTTTTATCTTCACAGACAATACAATCAATTTTCTTTTTTCTTTTTATAAGATAATTAATCTCTGATGTGACAATACCTGTAGGAATGGCAATGATGCTATAGCCAATAATCATTATTATAGATGCAACACCTTGTCCAAGATTTGTAGCCGGAGAAATATCCCCATATCCTACTGTGGTTAAGGTCACAATGGCCCAGTAGATACTCCGGGGTATACTTGTAAAGCCAGATGATTCTCCCTCAATGAGATACATGATAGCGCCCAATATGATCACAATATTCAATATAGAAAAAAGAAAAACGGTGATTTTTTTGCGACTAGCTAATAGAGCACTTTTCAATTTATCTCCTTCTTCCATAAACTGAACCAGTTTTAATATTCTGAATATTCGTAGTACTCGGAGCACGCGAATCACAGCTAGAACTTGGGTTCCAGGATAAAATAAACTGATATAAGTCGGGATCAGTGCCAGAAAATCTATAATACCATAAAAACTGAATATATAGCTCCCTACCCGGCGGATACAATAAATACGGAGTATATATTCAATGGTGAAAAGAATTGTAAAAATCCATTCAGCAAAGTAGAACAAATCTCCAAAATTCAGATGGTACTCCTTAACGCTATCTAAAAGAACTATTAAAAGACTTATAAAAATTGTGATTATCAATACAATATCAAATATTTTCCCGGCAGATGTTTGTGTACCGAAAATTATAATTTTTATCTTATCTTTTAATTTGCTCATCACACTTCAATAGTTTAAAGAAAGAAGTTGGTAATCTAACTCGAAACCAAGATTATTTATAATATTCCTTTATATTCTGGGCTATATCAAAAAACAGGTCGTTAGGGATCGGTAAAAGCAAATTATATTGGACGATTTTCCATTGATTCTTCACCTTTTTCATAACACCTGTACCACGGAACTAACCGTATTTTTTATTGGTAAGAATTTCATCAAACCAGCAAACTTGATCCATGTACGAAAAATAGATATTCCGCTCTTTCATATAATACGTCCATCCGGTCCCTTCAGCAAATCTGGCTAAAGTATAGTTTTGAAAAGATTCCTTATCCCATCGTTCATTGATATCCGTTCCAAAGAATACTGCATCCTCAGCAAAAAGATCAAAATAGGCTTCGCCATTAGCTTGGGATGCATATAGATGAAGATTATTCAATACCTGATCTACATTTTGTTTAGATGGTTTATTCTGACAAGAGAATTGAAATATGAAAAATGTGATAATCAATACATATACTTTGAGTTTTAAAATCATATTGAATTAATTAAACCAGACGCCAATTCCTCGTTTTCTTAATTCTTTCCCTAACATTATTTCAATCTCTTCTGCATCTTGACGAGTTGGAATGGGGTTGTATTTTGCATACAGATCCGGCCTTAGTTTAAGTCCGAATTGTTTAGCGTATTTGTTTGACTTATAGCCTTCTTTATGCTGGTCAAAACGCAGTTCAGGTTTTCGTNTAGATTGACCCACATATACACATCCATTTCCTTTAATGTAATTGGGGTTTTTGTCNCGGAATTTTCGAAAATTTGCAACCTTNGGATCTANTTCAATTGCATAGACGTAGTATTTCATCTATTNTAATTGTATGGTATTTAGTTTGNATTATTGGATGGATGNTGATTAATAGATNTGATTAACATTCAAATTAAGACACTTCTTTTTCGATCTTNTTNATGGCATCCCGAGCCATTTTTTTATAGTTTACCCATTCCGGTGTTGATTCCCATTTTTTCAAAAAGGTCTCAATATTAGCTTTTGCTTGATGATAATTCTTCAGCTCCAAGTTCGCTAANCCTGCATAAAGAAATAAAATTGGATGGAAGTATTTTCTCATTCCAAATGCACCGCCATAGGAATTTTTTAATTTATTAAACATAATCAATGACTTTTTATGATCTCCCAACTTTCTGTAATCTATTCCCAAATGAAAATAATAAAAATATTGTAAATCTAAATTCATACTTGGTGTTGTTTTTTCCAGAAGTCTGACTGAGGATTGGTAATCCCCATTTAATTGATGTTTTATGGCCTTGTATCTTTTTTGGTTTGTCTGAGAAAAATTTATTGAATTCAACTTTTCATTATCAATTTTATTCCACATTCCTAGATATGCATAGGCATCCAATAAAAGGATTCTGCTAAATAAACCCAAGTTATCAAATTTAATATTCTTTACTTTATCGCTAAGGAACGACTCTAACTCATCTAAGATCAAGCCACTATCACTTCTTTTATCAAAAATAAATACAAGTACAAAAGCTCTTTGGGCTAGCTCATTTGCGTATTGTCGATTCCAATTGTTTTCAACACATTTTTGTAAAATATGATCTGAAAATTGAATATATTTTTTATAGTCTCCTCTATACATGGAATGTGCTTTCAAAGAAAAAAGACCATCAACTTCTTTTTCATTGTTAGCTAACATTTTTAGATAGTGTTTTTCTGCTTTTTCATAATCGCCGGAATACATATAGCCATCGCCTATTATTTTATCTGGATTAAGGATTGGGGATTCAGACTTTTCCAGTTTCTTTGCCAATCGAAAATAGTCCTTAAATTTTCCCGCTTGCCTATACGCTCCCAACTGTCTCTGTTTATACAATTTTTCATCCGGAAATAGTTCAATTGCTCGATTTGCTAATTCTATATTGTTATCGTGCCTTTCTGTATCTACATAAGCTAGATATAAATGTTGAAGTGCATATTCGAAGGCTGGATCAAATTCGAGACATTTTTCAAAATAGGATATAGATTTATCTGCCATGTCATCATGGTAGTAAATATCTCCAATCTCCCAATAAGCTAATTTCTCATTTGGGTATTTCTCAAGAACTTTTTTATAGATGGGGATGGCAGCATCTTGATCATCATTTACAGCCATAGCTTGGATAAATAACTGTTCTTTTTCCGGAACTGAATGAATGTATTTCAATGCTTTTGTAATAAAGTCATATTGTCTAGAATCAAAATTCCATTTATAATTATAAGCGAGACCATAATAGGCTAAGGCGAATGTAGAATCTTCTTCCAACGCATTTTTATAATGTTTTGTTGCATCAGCCCAATTAAATGCTAATGATGCTTTCCGGCCCAAATCATAATGATGGTATGCTTCCATGTTATCAGTGGTAATGCTTGCAATATCACGCTGGGATTTTTCTATTGTTTCTGCTTTCTCTGCAAGACTGATTCGAGTTTGTTTTGAAATTTCATCAATCAATCCCGGAATATTTTTCTTCCCTTCTGCCTGTACATTCGTAGAAAAAAGATATTCATCTTTTTCTATATCCAGAATTTTCAGGTCTACAGAATAGAGTTCTCCAAATTGTCGGATGGAAGTAAGAACCAATGCATTAATATCTGCGCGTTGACAGATTTCCCGGCCCAATTGTTCATCTACTTTGTCAGCATCTTGTTTTCCCATTTGTTTTAAAAGATCATACATCCTGGATCGAGTCAGAACGGTTAAATAATTTGATTGCTCCAGAGATGTGATCAGGAGCCCGGATAAGCCGTCCAATGTGGCATCACCAGTGTTATTTTCAAAATCTGAAATGGCAACCGGGATTCGTTCTCCAGTATAAAAGATAGGTTCCACAGTGGGTTCCGTTTTATCTGTGGTTCTTAATGCAAAAATAGTGATCAAAAGTCCTAGTGATAACCCTGCAGCTAATATTGGCATTTTACTTTTGCTTTCTTTTGAAGTCACTTTTAGCTTTTCTGGTTCGGGTGCAGCGCTCATTTGGGTGAGTATGGAATATACCTTAATCGGTCGATCTACACCTTTCAACATTTGTTCTTCCTGAAAGGCAGTACTGATTTCAGGTTTATTTCGTATGTCATCATAGACCCTTTCAGAGACACAAATTCCTCCTGGTTCGGCCAAAGGTTCCAAGCGGGATGCAACATTTACGCCATCTCCAAAAACATCTCCATCTTTTTTGATCACATCACCAATATGAATTCCTATCCTTAGGGTCAGATCAGAATTGTGAGCGAGAATACGTTGAATTTCCAGTGCGCAGGTTACAGCTCTGACCGCGCTGGGAAAAGCAATGAGAACACCATCACCAATTTCCTTCAACCATTCTCCCTTGAAATTCTTGATTATAGGCTTTAAAAGGCTTCGTTGTTGCTCTAATAAAGCCATGGCCTTGGTCTCGTTCCGCCCCATGAGTTCGGTGAATCCGCAGATATCCGTGAATACGATTGCTTTTAGTTGTCTTTCTTCTGTGGACATTTTTGATCCTGTATGCAAAAAATTGATGCTATTGTCTTTTCTCGAATTTTCTTAGGGAAATTTCTAGATTTCCATGTTATTGAATTCATATTCATCATTTATAATGTGCTTTTCCTAGTTTGTCACCGCTCCTTGAGATGCAGAAGAAACTAACTTGGCATATTTAGCAAGAACGCCCTTGGAGTACTTGCTAGGGATTGGATTCCAAGACTGTTTTCGTTTATTTATTTCTTTGTCATCAATTTCAACGTTCAAAACCCGTTTTTCAACATCCATAGTTATAATATCACCGTCTTTTACAAGTCCTATAGGACCACCTACAGCTGCTTCTGGAGCTACGTGACCAATCATGGGGCCTCTTGTTGCCCCAGAAAATCTCCCATCAGTCATCAAAAGGACATCATTTCCCAGCCCCTGTCCAATGATTGCGGCAGTCACTGCTAACATTTCTTGCATACCAGGTCCTCCTTTTGGGCCCTCATACCGAATCACTATCACATCACCTGATTGTACTGTTCCATTAATAACTGCATCAAATGCTGCTCTTTCGCCATCGAAAACACGAGCTGGTCCCTTATGGTACAAATGCTTAGTTCCAGATACTTTAAGGATTGCACCTTCCGGGGCGAGGCTTCCCTTGAGAACCACCAAACCTCCTGTAGGGCTCCTCGGAGCGCTTATGGGGTATACTACCTTACTGTCAGGCAACCTATTAACAGCTCCAAGTTCTTGTTCCAAAGTCTTTCCTGTTACTGTTAAAGCGTCACCATGAAGAAGGCCTTCGTTGAGTAACTCTTTCATGACAATAGGGACACCACCTGCTTTATCAAGATCCGACATGACATATTGGCCAGCCGGTCTTAAATTGGTAAGATATGGTGTTTTCCTACTTAAGCGATCAAAGTCATCCATTTCAAGTGGAACATTTGCTTCATGAGCTATTGCTAGAAGATGAAGAACTGAATTAGTTGATCCTCCCATTGATAAAACTACTGTAATAGCATTTTCAAATGCTTTTTTTGTCATTATATCTCTAGGCTTAATATCATTCTCAAGTAATGAATATAAAATCTTGCCAATAGACTTGCCAACTTCCTGACTTCGTGGATCAACTGCAGGAATAGACGCCGCCCCTAAAGGGGTCATGCCCAGTGCTTCAATTGCAGAAGCCATGGTATTTGCAGTAAACATTCCGGCGCAAGCTCCTGCTCCAGGGCAGGCAACTTTTTCCATTGCTATCAATTCATCCATAGGTAGTTTGCCTTGAGAACATGCTCCAATTGCTTCATAAACATCTTGGATATTGACATCTTTCCCATTGTGTTTGCCTGGTAAAATTGTTCCTCCATAGATAAAAACTGCGGGAACATTAAGTCGTGCTATAGCCATAAGACCACCTGGCATATTTTTGTCACATGCTCCCACTACGGTTAAGGCATCCATCCCCTCTGCAAAAACAACGGTTTCTATGGAATCGGCAATAACCTCTCTACTAACTAGAGAAGCTTTCATTCCTTCTGTCCCCATTGAAATTCCATCACTCACTGTGATTGTCCCAAATTTAAATGGAACGCAATCAGCACCGCGAACACCTTGTTCAACACTGTGAGTAAGCTTATCTAAATGTACATTGCAAGGAGTAATATCACTTGCCAGGTTAGCAATTGCAACAAATGGTTTTTTCATGTCTGCATCTTGTAATCCAACTGCTCTGAGCATTGCTCGTGCTCCTGCTCGATCGCGTCCATCCACAATATATCTGCTCTTATGTCTTAAATCGGCCTTAGTTTTTGATTCAACCATAACTGGCTCTACTCCTATCTAAAAATTGTAAATTTTTGTTTATTCTATTTTTTCTGTAGTGTAATAAATTGTTCCAAACATAATTCTTACAATCCAATTATTCAAAGCTCATGCGATACCAACACCAAACACAAGCTCAACTGCTATGGATTTATTATTCATTTTTTTCCCGAAGATCCATTTTAAATCTAACCATCATCTAGTAAACAAAAAACCCCATGAATGTGAGGCTTAAAGCTTAATTTAACTATACTATAAAGGAATCTACCTACCATCCCATGAACGACTAGTGCCGAGGGTTTTTTGAGAGACAAATGGTATTTCTCATCAAGTACACCCGGAAGGACTCGAACCTTCAACCAATGGCTTAAGAGGCCACTGCTCTACCAATTGAGCTACGGGTGCATGATTACAGTTCAACTTAGGTTAAATTTATTGTTGTTTACTAATCATTACAAAAAAAGTCATAAAAGTATACATTATCAGTTGCTATTGGTTTTTAATAATCTCTATAATCGTAAGCCTTTTTTTGGCAAAATTTTTTAAAAAGAAAATTTGAAGAAAAAAGGATGACAAATGTTTGAAAGTTGATTTATATGAATTTCAACTTTTTGAAAAGGCTTCGGGTTGGCGCTGGAAGCCTTTTCTTGTTTATGGTAGTTTTGTATTAAATCTGCTTGTTTTTTGAAAATGGGGGCGATCGGTATCGACGAGATATGAGAAATGTTGGACTGCACGCGGAGGATGATAGTTACCTCCTTAATCATCTGTCATACCTATATATGCCGATAACGGCTACATGGCTGCAGCTTAGATGCAGCTCGTTCCGGATTTGATGCGCCTTTGGTCTAATCTAGGAGCGTCATATACATAGGCTGGTCCCAAATGTGTCTGCGGTTTTGGGGTGAGATTAAGCAGGCTGGTTTTGCCTGATTTTTGTCTCTGATAAATAGCAAAATAAGATTCTAATCGGATGACTAAGCGTGTAGACGTCTTACATCACTCAGTTTCGGACGGGAGTTCGATTCTCCCCGCCTCCACTTATAGTACCATAATACTTTGCTAGTATGCCTCTTATGGATCATGGATAAGAAATCAATTACCACTGTGTTCTTAATATGCTCATTTTTATGGGCGGATCAGCCTTTGGAATGGGATAATCTTCCTGATTTACCGAACAAATTAGGTGTAGCTGGACCTTTCGTTGGTGTACATAATGATGCGTTAATTTTGGCAGGCGGGGCAAGTTTACCGCCAGAGTTTCCTCCGGGAAAAATAGATTCCCCATTTGATCCTCCCATATTTTATAATGATCAAATTCATGTATTGGTCAAAAATAGGGACTCATATCACTGGTACAATAATCCTGTTAAATTAAACAAAAATCTTGCCTATGGTGTTTCGATCCCAACATCTAATGGCATTATTTGTGTTGGTGGTCTATGGAAAAATCATGAAAAAGATATAACGTCTGAAACCCATAAGGCAATTTCGGGTATTTCTGATGATATATTTGTAATTCAATGGCAAAATGAAATAAAAATCTCAAATAAGTGGATTAATACGGATGATGATCAAAATTTAGTGCAGGAAATCCCTGATTTACCGAAACCCACAGCTGTTCTAGCCGGAACGATAATTGAAAATAAAATTTATATCATCGGTGGAGATAGTGCAAACGGTGCCACCAACAATTTCTGGATGTTGGATTTAAACCACCGTACATCTGAAGAAAAATATAAATGGAAAACATTGCCGGTCTGGCCAGGGGCACCAAGAACCCATCTCATAGCAAGCTCGCAAACAGATGGCAGAGAAGAATGTTTTTTTATTTTTGGCGGTCGAGCTAGGTTGAATAACCAATGGCAAATTTTCACTGATTCTTACAAATATATTCCAAGCCGAGGTGAATGGATCTTTCAAGGTGAGATTCATATGAATGGTGAACTAATAGCTCGATCTGTCATGGATGGACCAGTGATAAGAATAGGGGCGAACCATTTAGCCATATTTGGGAGTTCCGATGGTATGGGATATTTATATCTCACAGAATTAGCTAGCCAGACCACTAACGCTGAAGCACAAAATAAGGTTGAGATAGCTTCTCACCTAAAAAAGGAACAAAAAGAATTTCTAAATGGACATCTAGGTTATAGTAAAGATATTTTACTTTATAATACAGTAACAAATCGATGGACAGACTATGGGGTACTGCCAGTTAAAAGCCAGATAAGCACTACAGCTGTCCAATGGGGAGAATCTATTGTGATTCCCTGTGGAGAAATTAGTCCAGGATATCGAACCCCTAATATTTGGAAGATGAACCACGGGGAATATCGAATAGCATTTGGGATCTTTAACTGGATTGTTCTGAGCCTTTACGTCCTCATACTTATGGGTATGGGGTTTTGGATGTCAAAGCGGGGAAAAACAACAAATGATTTCTTTTTAGCTGGAAGACGAATACCCTGGTGGGCTGCAGGGTTAAGCATTTATTCTACCCAACTGAGTGCTATTACCTACCTCGCAATTCCCGCTAAGACATTTTCCACAGACTGGGTCCGCTTTTTAATTCAATTGGGGATTCTTGCTTGCGCCCCTATCGTGATCTATTTCTTTCTACCTTTCTTTCGACGGTTAAATATGACCAGCATCTACGAATATTTAGAAATGCGATTCAGCTTAAGCATTAGATTATTAGGTAGCACATCTTTTGTCATTTTTCAATTAACACGTATGGGTATCGTGATTTTACTTCCAGCCCTTGCGTTATCAGCAGTAACGGGTCTTGATGTTGTGATATGTATAATTTCGATGGGAGTACTCAGTACATTATATACAGTTCTGGGTGGCATTGAAGCAGTCATCTGGACAGATGTATTACAAACAATAGTGTTATTGGGCGGTGCATTGATAGCTTTAGTGATCATTTTGAATAATATCGATGGCGGATTATTTACAGTGATTTCTCTTGCAGCTAATCAGGGAAAATTGGCGTGGATTAATTTGGATTGGAATCTAACCGATGATACCCTGGTTGTAATATTACTTGGAGCTATTTTTACCTCATTACTTCCCTATACCACTGATCAGTCAGTAGCCCAACGTTATCTGACGACTAAAGATGAGAAGGCTGCTACCAAAGCTATTTATACCAATGGATGGTTAGCGATTCCGGGATCTATTATATTCTTTGGTCTGGGTACAGCATTATTCATATATTTTCAACAGTTTCCATCCCATTTACCTCCAATCAAAAATGCAGATCAGATATTTCCAATTTTTATTATGAATGAGATGCCTTCCGGGTTGGCTGGGTTACTCATCGCTGGTGTTTTTGCCGCTGCTATGAGTAGTTTGGATTCTAGTATGCATTCTATTGCAACTGTGTTAACTACTGACTTTGTTCAGCGTTTACGTCGAAAACACACAGAATTACTTTCTACTGCTAAAAAATTGACATTCATTTTGGGATTACTCGGTACAGTTTCTGCTATTGTTATCGTATCAATAGATGTCAAACATTTATGGGATTATTTCTTGAATATTATTGGTCTTTTGTTAGGGGCATTAGGCGGTCTATTTATGTTGGGGATATTTACAAAGCGTGTTCATGCTCCACATGCATGGGTTGGTGTTGCAGGATGTGTTTTTTCCTTATGGTGGGTAAAGTATTACACGGACTATAATGGTTTACTTTATGGCGTCGCTGGGACTGGAAGTTGTTTCATTATTGGACTTTTAGCCAGCATATTATTTCCTCAAAAATCAGATGGATTAAAAAACCTTACTTGGTGGTCACTTAAGGAATAGATATAAATCCAGTGAAATGGAATTATTTTGATATTTATCTATGAGCCCATGGACCGGAGAGTAAAGATTCAAATGGATAGGACTGTTACTCCATTTTTGGTTGGAGTGGGCTTGATTTTTTAAATTTGACGATATCTAATGAAATAAATAGTATTATTTAACCATGATATTTTTTTATCTATCCACTTTTAATCGCTATTTCGATAATAATAATGCATCTTAAAGGACTCATCCCTGCAGTAGTTACTCCATTTGATAAAAATGGAAATATCAATCCATCGATCATTAATCAATATACAAAATTTTTAAAAGATCAGGGAGTTGCAGGTGTATTTGTTAATGGGACAACTGGAGAAGGGTTTTCATTAACAAATGCTGAGCGAAAGATAATGGCATCAGCATGGGCTGCTGAAAAGACTAAGGATTTTAAAGTTTTTATCCAGGTCGGACATACCAGCCAAAAATCATCAATAGAATTAGCAGAGCATGCAGATACATTAGAAGTTGATGGTATTGCAGAAATTGGGCCTATATTTTTCAAGCCGACTAAAGTGAGTGAGTTGGTTTCATATTGCTTGAATACAGCATCAAGTACAAGTCTGCCTTATTATTATTATCACATACCGTCAATGAATGGTCTCGATTTTAATATGTTTGAATTCTTGTCCAAGGCAAATAAAAATATAAAAAACTTAACTGGCATTAAATACAATCATGATAATATGATTGACTATTCTAAATGTAAAGATTACGATAATAGTAAATATGATATGATTTTTGCTAAAGATGAGCTTTTATTAGAAGCTCTTTCCAAAGGAGCCAAGGGAGCAATTGGTAGCACCTTTAATATTGTATCTAAGCAATACTTAAAACTTATATCTTCTTTTTCCAAAGGTAATTTAAATCAAGCAAATGAAATCCAATCTCTATGTAGAAAAATAATTGATATTCTTTACTCAAAATCATTTTTTTCTGCACTTCGTCATGTCCTAAGAGTCCAAGGATTGGAAACTGGAGAAGTGCGGCCACCATTATCAAGCCTTTCCACTTCTAGTAAATATCAACTTGAGAAAGATTTAAAAAATATTCACATTCTATAAAATAACTATATATCAAATCAATTCATTATTATTTAAGTTAAAATTATCAAAACTAAGATAAATTATTAGTCTTGTAATTTTACAAATTAGCATCACTTTAACTACTCTACTATATTTATGAATCCATTTTATAAATCATTTTTTATGACTGTCTTTTTATACAGTCTATTTCCTGCTGGATTACCTGCTATTGATAGTGAGTGGATTTTAGAATGTAAAGATGTAAATGAACAATTCAGGCCTTATACCGCAAATGGATATATGGGTGTTAAGATTGGGAATTTAGGGACTAACTGGAAGACCAACCATCCTCATATGGTTGGAAATGTTTGGATAGAGGGCACCACAAACTCTTCTTTTATAGATGAAATAATCGCACCAATACCACGCTGGACAGATATTGCTATTTCATCCAATGAAAAAACTTTAGACCATCAAGCTTCAATTATTGAGAACTATAGACAATATCAACACCTAAAAGATGGCTATATTAGAACAATTTTTGACTGGTATGTTGATGAAGAAAATATTATAAAAAATGATGTAACTATCTTTATGAATAGTGCTAAAAAACATAATGGGAATATTAAGTATACCCTCACAGCAAATTACACTGGCAAGGTAATTTTAAATTACAGTATTAATGCAAAAGATCTAAATTATTTCTCTGGAAATGNAATAGTAGAAGTATACTTGGAAGAAATAGATAAAGGTTTTGATCAAGATCAAAACATCCTTTGGTTAGAGACAAAAACAAATAATANCCTTACAATTGCTAATGCAGCCACAATCATCTTAGAATCATCTCCTAAACCAAAATATAGAATCCAGTATAANCAAGATGATTTATTAGCGAAAGTTGAACTTACATTAGATGTCAAAAAAGACGTTGAATACAATTTCTATATATTTGGGAATATATATACATCAAAAGATTCAAAAGATCCCAAAAAAGATGCCAAGAATAGTTGCTTTGAAAATGCAGATTTGGGTTGGACAGAATTATTCAAAATAAACAAAAACAAATGGAATAGTATTTGGTCAACAGATCTTATTATTACGGGGGAAAATACTAATAAAGTTCAAAAACTAATCCGCTCATCTTTATTTAATTTGATGCAGTCATTCTCTCATGATGGGCAGCCTATTGGAGTNGGNCCCACAGGATTATCAGATGGTTATCAATTTGGTGCAACGACGTGGGAGGTAGAATATTGTGNTTTTAATCCCTTATTGATATTGAAAAATAACTTTGCAAAACAATTATTAAATTATCGGTTTGAGACCAAAAATATTGCAGAAGAATATGCCTTAGGTACAGGATATAAAGGGTTGAAGTGGCCACTATCAAGTTCCATTTCTGGCAAAGAAATGTTCTCAGCACAAGAAATAAAAAAGTTGTTTGGTAATGGTTTTATATCGTTAGCACATATGAGATATTTTTATATCACCAGAGATAAGCAATGGTTGGAACAAAGAGGATTCCCAATAATAAAAGGTATTAGTAATTATTGGGCAAGTCGATCAACCTGGGATGAAGTAAATCAACAGATTGAATTTCAAGATATTGGTTCACCCCTTGCAAAAAATTCTGTTAATAACTGTTCATTTACTTCATCTATAATTGAAAGGAATCTTATTGATGCATTCGAAATAGAAAAGTTCCTTGCAAAATATCCAACAGGAACATTTCGTAATATGTCAAACAAAATAAAATATTCTTTTGACAACAACAGNCAGATATACTTACCATATGATAATTATAATTACCAAAAAACAAATAATCTCTTTGCTGCTATGATGATTTACCCAATTAAAAAAATTACTAACAAAGACTTAATTTATAATATGATAAATCATTATGAACCTCAATTAGATTCGGAATACTCATCAACATCATATGCATCGTTTGGCACTATTCATAGTGGGCTAGGTAATAAAAAAACTGCTTGGAAACTTTTTAGAAGCTACCAGATGTTATGGCAGGATGGTAGCTTTCAAACCTGGTTCAAAAATCCGGATAAAAAAGAAACTAGCTATTATCTTCCNGCAGNCGGATCTTTTTTACAACAAATTATTTTTGGATTCATTGGGATAAGCTTTGATAATAGTGGAATCTATTTCAATCCTTCTATGCCAACAAATTGGGAAAAAATAGAAATGAAAAATATTATGCTTGGAGGTGGTGTATATAATATAATTATTCAAAAAGGAGATGTTCCAAAAATTGAATTAATTAATGGTGTAGCAGATGTTCCCATCTATAATCAATTTGCTTATAAACTAAACTAGATTAGTCTAAAAATATTTTCTTACCACTTNTTGCATCAAAAAGACTAATATGATTTGGTGATACCCAAAGTGAAATTTCTTCACCTATTTTGTAAGAATTATCTGCCTTAACACGAGCTACCAATTGTTTTGCTCCGGATTCTAAATAAATATATGTTTCGCTCCCCATTTGTTCGATTACACTAATTTTTCCAATTATTTTTGCATCATTCTCACCTTCTGGATTCTTGAAAAAATTCTCTGGACGAATACCAATTCTAATATCACCAGTTATATTTTTACCAGATGTCGATTGATCTACTTCAACCTTCATTGAAAAATANTCTGAATTAAACTCATAATAATCACCTTTAGAATCTATCTGCCCTTCCATAAAATTCATTTGGGGAGACCCAATAAANCCACCAACAAATATATTTTTAGGGTTATTATAAATTTCTAGGGGTTTATCCATTTGCTGTAATTCACCTTCATGCATTACACAAATTCGGNCACCTAGAGTCATGGCTTCTGTNNGATCATGGGTTACATAAATCATTGTAGCTCCGAGTCTGTCATGGAGTTTTTNTAATTCCACTCGCATGATGGTCCTCATTTTTGCATCTAGATTTGATANTGGTTCATCAAAAAGAAATACTTTTGGTTTTCTGACTATTGCCCTTCCTAAGGCAACACGTTGACGTTGACCTCCTGAAAGTGCTTTTGGCAAACGATCNAAGTAATCCATCAATTCAAGAATTTCAGCTGCTTCCTTAACCCGTTCATCAATTTTACTTTTTTCCCAATGTCGAAGTTTTAGACTGAAGCCCATATTATCGTATACAGTCATATGAGGGTATAAAGCATAATTTTGGAATACCATTGCAATGTCTCGATCTTTAGGAGGTAATGTGTTTACAGTACTACCATCGATCAGGATTTCACCACTTGTGAGATCTTCTAAGCCAGCGATCATAGCCAGNGTAGTAGATTTNCCACAACCAGAGGGGCCAACCAAAACCATGAATTCTCCTGATTTAACCTCTAAGTTAAAATCATGAACTGCAGTGACATTATTATTGAATATTTTTGTTACATTTTTTAGTACTAGATCACTCATTTTATTTATAACCTTATTCTTTTAATCCTCCGAGCATTATACCTTTTGAAAAATGTCGAAGAACAAATGGGAAAACAAATAATATTGGTATTACCGTAATAATTACAGTAGCCGCTTTAATTGATTCTGGTGGTAATCCAACGTAAATATCTCTGAGTTGCTGCCATTCCTGCTGAATTACAATTCTCTGAAGAAAGGCCTGTAAAACTACTTTGCTATCTGTTGTCATATAAATCATGGCATCGAACCATGAATTCCAATGGAAGATTGTTTGGAACATTGCTATTGTTGCTAGAATTGGTCTGGAAAGAGGTAAATAAATCCGAAAGAAAATATACCACTCACTTGCTCCATCTATCATTGCTGCTTGATGCATACTTTCAGGAATATTCTGGAAATAATTTCTAACAAGGATAACATTAAATGCAGCAATTAATCCTTGCACGAGATATACCAACCGATTATCTAGTAAGCCTATATTATGGTAGAGCAAGTATATTGGCACCATTCCACCACTGAATAACATCGTGAATAGTACAAATAAAAATAAATGTTTACGATAGGGTGTTTCTTTACGAGATAGAGGATATGCACAAAGTGCNGTTAAAAATACTGAGATTGGNACACTGATAAAAACCCGNAGAATACTATTCATTAAACCGGAAAGAAGGTGAGGTTTAGAGAAAACTGCNTTATANGCTGTAAGATCAAACGATCTTGGGTATAAAAAGAAGCCCCCTTGAGAAGCATATGCTTCAGAACTCAGACTCAATACTAAGCAGTATAAAAATGGGTAAAACATAGTAAAAGATAAAATAAGTAATAATGTAATATTTACTACGTCGAAAAACCTGGAACCAAAGGACTCTTTAATCATAATTAGTAAAGTCCTTGCTCTCCGTTAGTAAGCCGTTTTGAAATGGAGTTTGAGACCATAATCAGGATAACCGCAACAACAGATTTGAACATACCTGCTGCTGTTGCAATCTCAAAATTTAAATCGGTTAACATGCGCAGTACATAAGTGTCAATAATGTCTGCTACATCATAAACAAGCGGATTATACATATTATAAATTTGGTCAAACCCTGCACTAAGGAAACCACCCATACTCAGGATAAGAAGAGTAATCATGGTTGGTTTTAATTGCGGCAAAGTAATAAATAACATCTGTTGGAAACGATTCGCCCCATCAATTTTTGCAGCCTTGTATAATTCCATTGGTAT
>PBKF01000027.1 GCA_002722105.1 Fidelibacterota bacterium | reverse complement strand
TTTATCTATCACACCTGATTCTGTCATTTCAGCATATAGATCATTCCCTTCGCGGGTTCTCTCGCCAACTCCAGCAAATACCGAATATCCGCCATGTTCAGTAGCAATGTTCCGGATTAACTCCTGAATTAATACAGTTTTACCAACACCTGCTCCACCAAATAATCCTGTCTTTCCACCACGAGTATAAGGCTCCATTAAATCTACGACCTTAATTCCTGTTACCAGCGCTTCGGTAGATGTTGCTAGATCCTCATGTTTTGGTGCTGGCCGATGTATCGGATTTCTTTTTTCCGTCTCACAGAGCCCTTTTTCATCAATAGTATTTCCAAGTACATCAAATAATCGTCCTAAAGTTTTTTCACCAACAGGGACAGAGATTGGCTCGCCGGAATCCAAAACAGTATGCCCGCGAACTAAACCATCTGTACTGTCCATGGCAACAGTCCTGACAACAGAATCACCTAAATGTTGAGCAACTTCCAGTACCAAAGTTCCTTCTTTGCCACGATCTACATTTAATGCATTATAAATATCTGGGAGGTGACCGTCTTCAAAAACAACGTCTACCACAGCACCCATAACTTGAGAGATTTTTCCATTCTTTGGCATAAAGTGGTGTCCTTTTTAGGTTAACCTTATAAAGCTTCGGCTCCACTTACGATTTCCAACATTTCTGTTGTAATTGCAGCTTGCCTTGCCTTATTGAATTCTAATGTTAAGCTTTTAATCATATCCTGAGCATTTGAAGTAGCATTTTCCATGGATAACATTCGAGCAGCTTGCTCACTGGCATATGATTCAAGTAAATATTTCCACATCTGTACATTAAGATGCCGGGGAATTATTGTCTGTGCTAAAACTTCTTTGGATGGTTCATATAGTCTATCATGTGCAATAGAATTGTCTTCTTCATAGACTAATGGAAGTAGCACTTCAGATTTCACTTCTTGTTGAGCGACATTCACAAAATAATTGTAGACCACATGAATCTCATCCACCTTACAGCTAGTAAAATGATCAATAATACTTCTTCCAATCATGATTGCTGAGTCAAATTCCATCTCATTCCAGAAATCAATATGATTTTCAATAATATTATAATTTCTACGCTTAAAATGATCTCGTGCTTTTTTACCAATGCAGAATAAATCAACGTTTTCTTTTCCAAACTCATCAATCTCTTTTTGAGCAATTTTGATTAAATTAGTATTAAAAGCACCAGCCAATCCACGGTCTGCAGAAACCACAATATAAGCTTTCCTTTTAATGTCACGGATGTTTAATAAAGGGAGCATCTCTCTATCTACATCTGGTAGCAAATGTTGAATCACTTCTGTTAACGACTTGCTGTAAGGACGTGACTGTTCCATTCGTTCCTGAGCTTTTCGCATTTTGGCAGCAGCAACCATTTTCATAGCCTTAGTTACTTTCTGAATACTTTTGACCGACTTAATGCGATTCCGGATATCCTTTAGGTTCGCCATTGAATTTTAGGCGTTAAATCCTACTTTATAATCCATAATCGCTTTTTCTAATGTTTCAGCTGTTTCATCAGAAATTTTACCTTCACTAACAATAGTGGCTAAAGTATCAGCAACATTAGCATCTAAATATTCAAATAACCCAGATTCAAAATCAGCAACATTATCTACCGGGAGGTCATCCAGATGACCTTTTGAAGCAGCAAAAATAATCGCTACCTGTTTTTCAACATCCATGGGAACATATTGATTCTGCTTTAGGATTTCTACCATCCTTTCACCGCGAGTTAATTGTGCCAAGGTCGCTTTATCTAAATCGGAACCAAATTTTGCAAATGCTTCTAGTTCACGATATTGCGCTAAATCTAATCGTAAGGTACCTGCAACAGATTTCATTGCCTTAATCTGTGCATTACCACCTACACGGGAGACAGACAAACCTACATCAATTGCGGGACGAATTCCTGAATTAAATAAATTAGTTTCAAGATAAATTTGTCCATCTGTGATGGAAATCACATTAGTAGGAATATAAGCTGAAACATCACCTTCCTGAGTTTCAATGATTGGCAAAGCTGTTAATGAACCTCCACCTAAATCATCAGATAATTTTGATGCACGTTCCAACAATCGACTATGAAGATAGAAAACGTCTCCAGGAAAAGCTTCCCTACCTGGTGGACGGCGAAGTACCAGTGACATCTGGCGGTAAGCTACAGCCTGTTTTGAAAGATCATCATATACTATTAGGGCATGTTTACCATTATCGCGAAAATGTTCACCCATAGCAGCACCTGCATAAGGTGAGATGTATTGCATCGGAGCAGGATCAGAAGCATTTGCTGCAACAACAGTAGTGTATTCCATGGCACCATTAGCTTCTAATTCTTTGACTAATGCAGCAACAGTGGATGCCTTTTGTCCGATTGCAACATAAATACAGTAAACAGGTTTATCTGTTTTATGAGTGTATTTCTGATTGATAATTGCATCAATTGCTACGGCAGTTTTACCTGTTTGACGGTCACCAATAATCAGCTCACGCTGTCCACGACCAATGGGGATCATGCTATCAACGGCCTTAATTCCTGTTTGAAGAGGTTCTGTTACTGGTTGACGAGCCATTACGCCCAGTGCCTTTCGTTCGATTGGGAGTGTATGAGGTGTATCAATGGTACCTTTACCATCTATAGGTTGTCCCAAAGGATTCACAACACGTCCCAGCATAGCATCACCAACAGGAACCTCTACTACGCGACCGGTACGCTTCGCTAAATCACCTTCTTTAACCAATCGAGATTCACCAAAGAGCACAAGACCGACATTATCCTCTTCAAGATTTAATGCCATGCCGAATACACCGTTGGAAAGCTCGACAAGCTCAGAGCTCATCACATTTTCAAGACCAGATACACGGGCAACACCGTCACCCACTTCTATAACTTCCCCAACCTCTGCTACATCAACTGAACCATCGAATTTTTCAATTTGTTCGCGAAGTAACTGTGTTAATTGATCAGTATTTATTTCCATGATTTCCTAATTTATTATGATTGCATTAACTCACAATGGAGGTTTCGCAATTGATTCTGGATGGTTGCATCCAGAAAAGTGTTTTCAATTCGGAGCTTAATTCCTCCAATCAAAGATTCATCTACTTTCAAGGATAGATCTGTATTCTTACCAAGTATTAGCTCTAGATTTGATTTCAAAGAAGATTGTTGCTCTTCACCAAGTTCGTGGGAAATCGTACCGATAACAGACACAATATTTCTACCAGACTTATATCGCTGATTAAATAATTCTACCACTTGACTCAAAACTGTTCTAGCTTGGCTTCCATGAAAATGGGAGATTAATTCTGCAACTAATCGATACCCATCATCTACCATTACTTTATTCAGGATTTTTGCCTTTTCCTCTCTTTTGATTCTCTTAGACTGAACAAAGGCTCGAAATTGAGACTCAGTTTTTACCAAGTCATTTAAGTGATTCAAGACATTGTACACGACGTCCAGAAGAGAATTCTGTTCTGCAGTAGCATATAAAGCATCAGCAAGGTGCTTTGCAGATTTTTTATGCATCATAGCCTTTTAGGTTTCTGATAGAATCATCAATCAATGATTGATTATCTTCTTTAGACAGATTCTTTTTAATGATCTTCTCTGCTACACTCATAGTGAGATCTGCAACTTCACTACGAATTTCATTGATTGCTTTATTCTTTTCAACTTGGATCTGTTTTTCAGCTTCTGCTCTTAACTTTTTTGCATCTTCACTAGCCTGGACCATCACATCTGCTTTAATTTTTTCTGCTGTAGCTTTTGCTTCAGTACGAATAGATTGAGCTTCGGACCTGGCTTTGGCAATAATTTCTTCCGATTCCGTATTGAGACGTTCTAATTCTAACTTAGCCTTCTCAGCATCTTCCAATGAAGATTTGATTGTATTTTCTCTCGATTCCAATGCAGTCAGCAATGGTCTCCAGGCAAACTTTGCCAATACAATAAATAGAATCAAGAAGGTCAGGATTGTCCAAATGAACAAGCCTGGGTCTAATTGAACTAATGGGTTGGGAGCATTTACGCCGTTATGAATTTGCGTAGATTCGTGGAGGTCAGGCTCTCCAGGTATTACCCAAAATTGATCCATAGTGTTTTATGATTTTCTGATTAAAGAATCAACATTAAAAAAGTAAAAACTTCTGCAAGAATTGCAACACCTTCGAGAAGGAATAGTGGCAAGTTTACAGCACCAGTAATCTTATCGGCAGCTTCTGGTTGGCGTGCAATACTTTCTGCAGCTGCAGCTGCAAAACGACCAATTCCAAGGCCAGCACCGATCACGATTAATCCCATACCTATAGGGAGAAATGTAGTTGCTTCCATAGTTATTTATTTCCTTTTGTTATTCATTAATGATGAACATTAATTGCCATTCCGATAAAGACAGATGTTAAAAGTGTGAAAACATAAGCCTGTACCAAGACAACAATAATTTCTAAACCTGATATAGCCACAGCCATAGGGACAGATATAAAAGCTACACCCACTCCTGCAATTGTGCTATGAAACATTTCGCCAAAAATAGCCATAAGAGAAAGAAGTGCTAGAATTGCAATGTGTCCTCCAGTCATGTTGGCAGCTAAACGCATGGTCAGGGCGAACGGTTTTACTAAAAGTCCCATAATTTCAATAGGGATTAAAATGATATAAACGGGCCATGCTAATCCATGAGGCACTAAATTTTTCCAATGCTGAATAAAACCATGAGCTAAAGTGCCGCCTACAATAATTGCAAAGAATGTAATTGTTGCCAACCCTGCAGTCACATTAAAATTACCGGTGGCTGTTACACCACCGTGAAGCATTCCATTAATTACATTGTGAGAATCACTTCCTGGCACACCTAATACAAATCGGTTAATAGCACCTAAAATATCAAATATTGGTACCATACCAATACCATTTGCAAAAAGAATAAAAAAGAAAAATGTAAGCATCAGCGGAGTCCAAGTGAGAACCCATTTGGGACCTACATTTGGTTTAACAATTGTATCCCTGATAAATTGTACAATAGCTTCAACTGCATTCATCCATCCTTTTGGGACTTCAAGACTACTGGCAAGGAATCTCCTTACAGGCACAATGATAGATATGCCAACTAAAACAGCTACCAACCAAAGCATGAATACATGTTTTGTTACGGAAAAATCTATACCTAAAAAGGTTGGTATTGATATGATAGGGTGAGATAAATCAGAATTAGAAACATGGTGGATAATATTTGGTCCAACCTGCCCCATTACACTCTTCGAACCGTGACCAGCTTCAGCTACAGTCATGCTGTTTTTAATTTTTAAAGTTAAGAGTTATTTTACTATGAAATGTCTTTTATAATCACTGCTTCCAGTGCATGAAGCACTAGAAAAAAGCCAGTGAAGCTAATGATAAAAGGAACTGGTTCAAAAGCATAAAGTTTATACGAAATTAGTATTATTATACCGTAATAGACCATCTTTATAACGAAACCTTTTGTGAGTACTTTAGTAACTAGTTGAGCATCTTTTTTGGCTGCATCCATAACAAAATAAATTGTCGCAAACCCTGCGACAGCTGGAATAAACCATCCCAGAAATAGCTCAAATAAATACTGTGGGTAAATTCCAATAGTCAGCCCAAGAATACCTGCAGAGAATATGAGTCCATAAAGAATCAATTTCATTATTAGTCTTCTTTCCAGATAGTCTTAGCAAGATGATAAAAGCCTGTTATAAGCCCAAAAAACAAACCAATAATTACACCCCAAGGTGATGAGTCTGTAGATAAATCAATATACCATCCGAGAAAAATAAAGATTATGATTGAAACAGTTAAAGTATATGATGCCGTAGCAGCGGGACCTGCTTCTTTGACTGTTTTTTGGAAATATGTAAATGATTTACCCCAATCAAAATTATTTGGACTATTTGTATCGGACATTTTTTATTCAGATGTTTCGGGACTCTCTTTTATATTAAGTAAATCGCATTTCCCTTCAAAAAGTGCCCCATCTTCAATCAGCAGTTTTCTGTAGATTATATCACCCTTTAAAACACATTTTTTACCAAGAATAACTTGTCCATCTGAATGAATATTTCCAAGAACCGTTCCACCGATACGGATATGTTTCCCAATGATATTTCCCTGTACCACAGCATTTTGAGCAACACGAACAGGCCCATCAGTAGTCACATCACCATAGATTTGTCCATAAATAATAATACCTTCCTTAAGATCAACCGGCCCAACAATCTTTGCATCAGCGCCAATCATGGTATGCACATTTTGAAAATTAATCTTACTCATCTAGAGAAGTTAAATCCACTGCACGGTATTCTGGAAAAAAGACCAAAGGATCCATTGCAGTAAATTCTTTCCATACTTCAAAATGTAAATGTGGACCAGATGACACACCAGTATTACCTACTAGTCCAATAACTTCGCCACGGGTTACTATATCCAATTGTTTTTTCAAATTATTTTGGTTATGTCCATAATGAGTAAAATAATCATCACCATGATAAATGATAATTAAGTTTCCAAATTCATATGTCCAGCCTGAAAAAACTACAACGCCTGAAGCAGATGCCAAAATAGGCTCACCCTCTTTTGCCACAATATCAATTCCGTGATGTGTTTTTGTTATAAAGAGTCCAGCCTTTCCTGACCTTTGGCTCACATAGCCCTGTATAGGTGCAACCGATGGAATGTTTTCAATAAATGAAATCTGATTATTTATATCTATTATTGATCCGGTTAAGCTATCTGAAATAACAGGCTTATTATCAATATCCAGTTTGGTACCAAGCGTATGACGCACCATCTGATCCATTTGACTGAGTCGCTCCAAATCACGTGTTAGATCAAAAACTTTAATTCTTTCTTCAACAAATTGATCGTGACGTTTCTTTATCTCTACAAATTCTGTTAATTGCGTGAAATAAATGTAAAGGGATGCAGAAAAAACTAAAAATAAAATTCCACCAATCCACATTGCCGATTTAATAATATTTCTGGAGACATGAATTGATCTTGATTTAGATTCATCATCTGGAATAAACATAATAGTATATTTATCTGTTTTCATGAGTCTTTATGGAATTGTTTGAATTAATTCTAAAATTCGTTCTAAATCATCATCAGAGAAATAAGAAATTTCAATAAAGCCACCTTTTTTACCCAGCCTCAATTTTACTTTTGTACCTAAAATTTCTATTAATTGATTTTCCAAAGCCTGGACTTGCGGTGGGTTTTTTAGGATCTTTACTTTTTTATTTTTCCCAGCTTTTGTTAAAGTTTTTACCAGTGCTTCTGCACCGCGGACACTCAAATTATTTTTTAAAATTTTTCTCCATATCTTATGCATTGCAGAACCAGTTTTTGCCTGTAAGATTGTTCTCGCATGTCCGGCAGATATTTCTCTAGTCCGTAAACTTTCTCGAATTTCGAGTGGCAGTTTTAATAAGCGTAATGAATTAGAAATAGTTACACGTTTTTTACCTACCGCTTTAGCTATTGCTTCATGAGACATCTCAAATTTCGAATTTAAAACTGCGTAAGCTTCTGATTCATCCAATGCATTAAGATCTTCACGTTGAATATTCTCAATCAGCGCTACTTCCATCATTTCTGCTTCGTCTTTTACGGAAATAAGATAAGCAGGGATGGTTCTCTTTCGGCATATTTTTGATGCTCTCCAACGCCTTTCTCCTGCGATAATTTGATAATGATCATCAGCCTCACGTACCGTGATTGGTGTCAGTACACCTTTTTCTTTGATAGATGCTGCAAGTTCTTCCAAAGCAGCTGGATCAAAATCCCGCCTAGGTTGTTTTGGATTTGGTAGGATATTTTTTAGTGGGATCTCAGTTACGCCTGGCTTTGCAGAAACAGTACTTTTTAGAGGTTTTTTCTTTCGCTCTTTTTTCGGACGAATAAGAGCTTCAAGCCCTTTTCCTAATCTATTAGCTGACACGTTGGAGAATCTCCTCTGTCAAACTCATATAATTTCTTGCTCCTGTTGAATTAGCATCATAAAGCAAAGCTGGTTTTCCAAAACTTGGAGCCTCGCTTAATCGAACATTACGATGAATCAATGTTTTAAACAATTTATCCTTAAAAAATCCATCTACTTCTTCAACAACCTGTTTCGATAAATTTAGGCGACTATCATACATCGTCATCAAAATTCCTGCTATCTCTAATTTCTTGTTTAGATGCCTTTGGACAAGTCTAACCGTGTTTAGTAGCTGGCCCAAACCTTCAAGAGCATAATATTCACATTGAATCGGAATTACAAGAGCGTTAGATGCCGTTAAAGCATTGATAGTTAGAAGCCCTAGCGATGGTGGGCAGTCAATGATAATAATATCGTATTTTTTTTTGATCTTTTTAAGAGATTTTTGGAGTTGATATTCTCTTGCCATCACGCTCACTAATTCAATCTCCGCACCAACAAGATCATTAGTTGAAGGAATAATATCTAAATGTGTGAAAGTAGTTTTAATGATTGCTTCCTCCATACCATCACCTTTTAACAATACATCATAAATAGATCCATCCGAACTTTCGAAAAGGTCGGACAAGCCGGTTGTTGCATTAGCTTGCGGATCCAGATCAATCAATAAAGTATTTACTTCTGATACTGCAAGACTCAATGCAACATTAACTGCAGATGTGGTTTTACCCACACCTCCTTTTTGATTTGTAAATGCTAAAACTGTAGCCATCGAATGAAAATAAAAAAATTTTGGGAATGGAATTTAGGCTAGGATTAAGATTTGATTGAGATATTTTTACGGTTTACTATACACCTGATGAAGGATAATGTTAAACGTAAATTCATTCCAATTAATATCTTAAATTTTAAATTCAAATCTAAGTCAATTATACTAATAAAAATGAAAGCACTTATTAAGAAATCTCCTGAACGTGGAATGTGGATGGTTGATATTCCACAACCAGTGTGTAAAACAAATCATGTAAAAATCAAAATCACTCATACGGCGATTTGCGGTACGGACCTCCATATTTTTAAATGGGATGACTGGGCTCAGCGCACACTAGAGCTTCCTCTAGTTACAGGTCATGAATTTTGCGGGATTGTAGTAGAGGTTGGCAATGGTGTAACTCACTACAAACCTGGAGATCGTGTTTCTGGTGAAGGCCACATTACTTGTGGTTATTGCCGAAATTGTCGCGCCGGGAAAAGGCATCTATGTCATCGAACCGTGGGCATTGGCATCCAGATGAACGGTGCTTTCGCAGAATATTTGGTTATTCCGGAGTCAAATGTATGGCCGATTCATAAGGATATACCTTCAGAAATTGCAGCATTTTTTGATCCCTACGGCAATGCTATACATACCGCTCTATCATTTGAAATGGTCGGTGAAGATGTTCTTATCACAGGTGCAGGCCCTATTGGAATTATGGCTGTGGCTATTTGTAATTTTGTTGGAGCAAGACATGTGGTGATTACTGATGTGAATGATTACCGGCTTGAACTGGCTAAAAAAATAGGTGCATCAAAGGTAGTGAATGTAAATAAACAAAAAATATCTGATGTATTTAATGAATTAAATATGTCCAACGGATTTGATGTAGGGCTTGAAATGTCAGGTAATCCTGCAGCATTTAAAAGTATGCTCAATAATATGTATCATGGTGGTAAAATCGCTCTTCTGGGTCTCCTTCCTGAATCAACACAAATTTCCTGGGATGACATCATATTTAAAGGACTCCAAATAAAAGGGATTTATGGCCGAGAAATGTATGAGACCTGGTACAAGATGACTCAAATGTTGAGAAGCGGACTAGATATATCTAAAGTTCTAACGCATCAGTTACCAGTTAATGATTTCCAAAAAGGGTTTGAAATTATGGAATCTGGGAATTCCGGAAAAGTTCTCTTGGAATGGTAATTTTAAAAAAGGATAATAAATTGTTAAATAATTATCAAATTAATCTTGAAATCATTGCTTGATTAAGATGAATGATACAAAAAAATATTTTACAGATATTCTTAACCAAATTGATGCAGAAGGACTCTTTAAAAAAGAACGAACCATTACCACACCCCAAGGAGTGGACATCTCAACAAAGCAAGCCGGTGAAGTTCTAAATTTTTGTGCAAATAATTATCTTGGCCTTGCCAGCCATCCAGACCTTATTTCCGCTGCAAAAACTGCCATGGATGACTATGGATTTGGGATGGCCTCGGTTCGATTCATCTGTGGGACACAAGATTTGCATAAAAAATTGGAACAAAAAATTTCAGAATATTTTGAAACAGATGATACTATCCTTTATACGTCCTGTTTTGATGCCAATGGCGGGTTATTTGAAACAATTATGGGACCGGAAGATGCAGTGATCTCTGATGAATTGAATCATGCTTCCATTATTGATGGAATAAGGCTCTGTAAAGCAAAACTATACCGCTATAAAAATAGCGACATGACAGATCTGGAAGCTAAATTGGAAGAGGCAAGGGGAGCACGGCTTAAGATGATTGCTACAGATGGTGTTTTTTCTATGGATGGCTATATTGCAAAGTTAGATAAAATAACTGAATTGGCGGAAAAATATAGCGCAATGGTAATGGTGGATGATAGTCACGCTACTGGTTTGATTGGAAAAACAGGCCGTGGATCAGCTGAATACTTTGGTGTAATGGAAAAAGTCGATATAATTACTTCAACCATGGGTAAAGCCCTCGGAGGCGCTTCCGGTGGTTTTACAACAGGACGTCAGGAGATTATTGATTTATTGCGTCAACGATCACGCCCCTATCTTTTTTCAAATACGGTTGCACCTGCTATCGTGGCAGCAGGAAATAAAGTGTTCACTATGTTATCATCCACAACAGAACTAAGAGATAAATTGGAAAAAAATACAATTTATTTTCGAAAACAGATGTCTGAAAGAGGGTTTGATATTCTGCATGGAATTCACGCCATTGTTCCTATCATGCTCTACGATGCCATATTAGCTCAGAAAATGGCAACTGAAATGTTGAAAGAAGGAATTTATGTGGTTGGATTTTATTTCCCCGTTGTACCCAAAGGACAAGCCAGAATACGAGTTCAAATTTCAGCGGCTATGAAAAAAGAACATTTAGACGAAGCAGTTGGTAAATTCACGAAGGTGGGTAAAAAGTTAGGATTAATTGATTAAATGAATCTAATCCTCTATCCTTGCCCCAGTGAGAAGCCAAAGGTTATATTCACCGGCTTTTTTTAAAATGATAATTGATATTTAAAATGCAAAGCAATTCAACTCCTAGATTTTTAATCATTGGCGTCATACTCGCCTGGGCGATTTACTCTTTATTGCCAACCTGGCAATTCCAAAATTTGTCCGCCGATGAAAAAGAAGAACTCCGGACAACCGGGGATCTTGAACAAATTGAATCTCGTATCATTCGCCAGGGTTTAGACTTGAAAGGTGGTATGTATATTGTCCTAGAAGCAGATATACCGACCTTGATGGAAAACCTTGCCGATATGAAGGATGAGCGTTTGATAGGCATCCTTAAATCTGCTAAAGAAAAATCTACTTTACCTGATTTGGACTTTTTTACAGTTTTTGAGCAGGAAGTGAAGATAGATGGTATAAAACTCTCCAGATATTATCACCAATATGGTGCATCCCTAAATGATATTATAATCTCCCTGAAAGAAGAGGCAGATGATGCGATTAACCGCGTCTTGGAAATTCTCCAAAATCGTGTAGATCAATTCGGTGTTTCTGAGCCAACAATCCAGAAACAAGGCAAACATCGAATTGTTGTCGAATTGGCTGGTATTCAGGATTCAGAACGTGCGAGAGCCTTGCTCCAGAGTACAGCACTCCTTGAATTTTATCTAGTAAAAAATATCGCAGTTACGAATGAAATAATTTCTCAATTAGATGATGTTTTAAAAGAAACCACTGACGAAACAGAATTAAAGGAACTTGCTAACGCAGGAAAAACTGAAAAAGAAAAACCAGCAGATGCAACAAAAGGCGATAATGGAATAAAAACAGTATCAGAACTTTTTGGTGAAACGGATGCTGACCCTAACGATACTTTAGAAAATGTCACTTCGGAAATTTTTGGTGAAGCACCTTTTTCAGGATTTATTACATCTCTTGGTAATGATTTAGGTATACAGGAAAAAAATCTTTATGCATTAAAAAAATTACTTGAGAAACCTGAAGTCCAATCCAAATTGAAAAGTGCTAATGGACAATTTCTTTTCAGTGATGGGTCTGAGCCCCTTCAAGGTGCAACAACTCAAAACAAGTTTTACAGATTATACTATTTGGAAGAAACAGCAGAACTAACAGGTGGTGTTGTAGATGAGGCAAGAGCAGATCTAGGAGCTTTGGGTGGAGGCTCAGCAGGTCAGCCCGTTGTCTCTTTGACTATGAATAGTGACGGTTCTCGCACATGGGCTCGCGTCACTGGTGCAAATGTAGGTGAACGGATAGCTATAGTTTTAGATAAAAAAGTACATATGGCGCCATCAATTCGTGAAAAAATACCAGGCGGACGAACTCAGATTGAAGGCTTTTCGAATATGAATGAAGCAAAGGATATTGCCATTATTCTGCGGGCTGGTGCCTTACCTGCTCCAGTTAATATTATTGAAGAAAGGATTGTTGGCCCAAGCCTTGGAGCTGATTCGATTTCCCAAGGAACGCAAGCTGTTATTTTGGGACTGACTTTAGTCCTGGTTTTCATGCTGGTTTATTACAAGTTGGCGGGAACAGTTGCTGATTTTGCCTTGATTTGGAATATTCTCCTTGTGTTGGCGGTATTAGCATCATTACAAGCTACCTTAACTCTTCCAGGAATCGCAGGTTTAATCCTAACTGTCGGTATGTCCATAGATGCCAACGTGATTATTTTTGAACGTGTCAGGGAAGAACTTCGAAAAGGAAAAACGCCAAAAGCAGCCATCGATGCCGGTTATGACCGAGCGTTAACAACGATTATTGATGCCAATGTAACAACTCTAATTGCATCACTTGTTCTTTATCAGTTTGGAACAGGACCTATTAAAGGATTTGCAACGGTATTATTTTGGGGAATTTTAATATCTATGTTCACAGCTGTTTTCATTACACGAACAATTTTTAATTCTTACACATCCCGTAAGGGTCTTACAAATTTGAGTATTTAAGATGAGAATTATTAAAGAAACCCGTATTGATTTTATGAGTAAGACAGGTATTGCCGGAATATTGTCTGCCTTCCTGATCATTGCAGGTGTTACCTCAATGGTGATCAATGGCGGCCCTAAATTGAGTATTGATTTTAAAGGTGGAACATTGATTGCTGTTAATTACACTGAACCAGTAGATATCAATGAAGTTAGGAATTCCTTGAATCAGATCACTATTGATGGCCAAACTTTCGATTTTAGTAAAGCAGAAATAAAACATTTTGGCGATAAATCTAACGTAGCTGTTCGGATTCCCAGTATGGCTGATGAACCGGCACAGTTTTCTCAAAAATTTGTGGAGAAAATGGCTGGGGCATTCCCATCATTAGTGCCGGATAATAAGACAGAGTTTATTTTATCCATTGAAAAAGTTGGACCCAAGATTGGAGCAGAATTGAGCGGTGATGCTATTATGGCTATCATTAGTTCATTGGCCTTAATTCTGATTTACATTTCTATTCGTTTCGAATTTAAATATGCTTTGGGCGCTATTGCAGCCCTAACCCATGATGTATTTATTACACTTGGTATTTTTTCTATCCTTGAATATGAAGTATCCTTGGCTGTTATTGCAGCATTTCTTACCATTGTTGGTTACTCATTGAATGATACTATCGTAATATTTGATCGTGTGAGAGAAAATGTAAAAAGTGGTAAAAATTCTGCTCTATCTTCTGTAATCAATGACAGTATTAACCAGTCTTTGAGCAGGACAATCATTACATCCCTAACAACGTTTATGGTCGTTTTNATTCTATTTCTAGTTGGAGGTGAAGTNATTCATACTTTTGCATTTGCAATGATAATTGGNGTTATTGTCGGGACCTATTCCAGCATCTTTGTTGCGAGTCCAGTGGTGATAANAATGGATTCCTGAAACTAATTAGTCAAAAAANCAACAAATTTAAGATCGCCCTATCTTTTGATAATCTCAANATTTAGGGCGATCTTTTTATAAAATAGAAGNTTCTATAATTGGTTACATTATTTAGAGTAGTACTCTTCACTATTGGCACAATTCTGGTAAATTTAAATGAAAGAATTCGCCAGAATTAATACACTCATTGGCACTCTTGGTATACAAACAAATGAGAAAGGTGTATATAGATTATATTTAGAAAACAAAATCGATAAAAATAAAAAAGAGACACCTAAGAATAAACGATCCTTTATTCTTCAAAATGCATTAAATGAACTAAAGGAATATTTTGAAGGAGAAAAAAAATCCTTCAATGTTCCATTAGAACTAGAAATACCACGATTTTATAAAAAAGTTTTGTTGGAAGTGGCCAAGGTTCCATTTGGTGAGACTGTTTCATATAAAGAAATAGCCAAACGTGTGGGTAATGAAAAAGCCTGTAGAGCTGTGGGATCTGCTAATGCCAATAATCCAATTGCCGTGTTTATTCCCTGTCATCGTATTTTAGCATCAGATGGAACTTTAGGTGGATATGGAGGTGGATTGGATAAAAAAATGATTCTTCTGAGACATGAAGGTATAAATTTGAATTTATAAAATGAAAACATACTTACACTTGTCTTTTTTTTTTTCTAATTTTACATAAATTAATTTTATCCTCTTATGAATTCAATTATACAGAATTTTCGATCTAAACTTTTTGCGGGCATTGCTGCTCTCCTCCCTCTTTATCTGACATTTTTTATCCTCAGGTTCTTGTTTGAAACTTTGGAACGTATGTCTGCACCCATGCTTAAAAATATAGGATTGGAGATTCCAGGTTTAGGAATAGTACTTACCATTGTTTTTATTTTTATTTTGGGTGTAATTGTAACCAATTTTCTAGGTAGAAAAATTTTTGCTATAGGGGAAAGATTCGTCACCAAAGTCCCTATAGTGAATACTGTTTATTCTACTTTAAAACAGATCACCGAAACTTTCACAAAAGGGACAACTGAAGCCTTTGAAGGAGCTGTATATATTGAATATCCAAGACAAGGGTTATGGACCATGGCCTTTATCAGCGGTGAATCAAAGTCAAAAGATGGGATTCCCTATTACCATTTATTTGTGCCTACAACACCTAATCCCACTTCTGGCTATTTTTTAATGATTCCTCAAGCAGATGCACGGCCAACAGGCATGAGCGTAGAAGAAGGTTTGAAAACAATTATTTCTGGTGGTCTGCTTGCACCAGAAGAAAATCCATTACCATAGTACATGAAAATCAAGTACATTGACGGCTTCAGACTTCAACGCGCGTTCCAAGCTGGTATTAACCATGTAATAACCCGAAAAGATTACTTAAATAAAATTAATGTGTTCCCAGTTCCAGACGGAGACACAGGAACTAACATGGCTTTTACCTTGGCCACAATTTCTGAAGAGACCAAATCAAATAATAATAAACAGGTTTCGAAGGTCGCAGATGCAATTGCTGATGCATCATTAAATGGTGCACGGGGAAATTCAGGGTCAATCCTGGCACAATTTTTTGTTGGTTTTGCTGATGGGGTAAGCCAATTACAAAAACTTACACCCAAGAGATTTTCCCAAGCAATTAGGACTGCCAAAAATTATTCCTATGATGCCTTATCCGAGCCTAAAGAAGGGACCATTTTATCTGTTATTTCAGACTGGGCTGACTCCGTTAAAAATATCCATGAAAAACATGATGATTTTGTAAAAATTCTAGATTTTGCTTTTGAGGAGGCTAAAGAATCTTTAAGGAAAACCCCTGAAAAATTAGCCATTTTAAAAAAATCTGGTGTTGTAGATGCAGGTGCTCAGGGCTTTGTTGATTTTCTTGAAGGGATTCAACATTTTATTTAAAATGGTGAGGTCGATGATGTAGACACTTCTGCAATTGCAGAACCAGTTGAAAATTTTGAAGTAGATATTAATGATGATTATCGTTTCTGCACAGAATGTCTTGTCGCAGGAGATGATATTAACCGAATCAAACTCAAGGAACAACTCATGAATTTGGGCAGCAGTATTGTTCTTGCCGGTTCCAAGAAAAAAGCAAAAATTCACATTCACACCAATGATCCTCAAGCAATTTTTACTCTTTGTAACGAATATGGTATTGTCACAGGTGAAAAAGCAGATGATATGCTCAAACAACAGAAAGACGCACATGGAAGCCATAAAGAAATTGCTATTATCGTTGATTCTGGTTGTGACTTACCTGAAGAGATTTTAGAAGAATTTAATATTCATATGGTCCCAGTTCGGCTCAACTTTGGCGATGAACATCATGTAGATAAAGTCACAATTACACCCGAAGAGTTTTGGCACCAGCTAAAAACGAATCCGATCCATCCACAGACTTCTCAACCTACTCAAGGTGATTTTCGTCGACAATACCAATTTTTAACGGGGCATTACAAAAATGCAATTTCTATTCATCTTCCAGCTTCTGTTAGTGGCACGATGCAATCGGCAATTCTGGCGGCTGATGACACAAAAGGACTCCCGGTTGACTTGGTAGACTCACATAATGGTTCCGTAGGTATTGGATTGATTGCTCTTAGAGCCGCAGAAGCTGTTCAACAGGGGTTGGACAAAGATGAGATTTTACAAATCGTGCATCTTGCTGTGGAATCTACAACTGTCTATATAGGTTTGAATACTTTGGATTATGTTGTAAAGGGTGGCCGAGTTTCAGCTAACAAAAAGAAGATTGCTAATTTACTTCGTATTAATCCAATTTTGTCATTTGCAAAAAATGGTATCAATACCATAGGAAAAACATTTGGTTCTAATTATAAGACAGAAAAATTAGTTAAATTTGTTACAAATAAAATTCCAGATGGACCATTCAGAGTAGGGTTGGCACATGGAAATGCACCAGATATTGCTGAAAAAGCAAGAATTCATTTTGAAGAATTAGGCGCTGAAAAAGTTGTTACAACTGAAATAGGACCTGCCTTGGGAGTACATGCCGGTCCAGATTCTTTGGTGATCGCGATCCAGTCTTTAAAGGACAGACTTGTTGGATAATCAGACCCTTATCTTAATTCTGCTTCTATTTTCCAGTTATGTCACTGGATCATTCCCTACAAGTATAATCATAGGCAAAGTCACTCGAGGCATTGATATTCGGGAACATGGCAGCGGAAATGCTGGCGGAACGAATGTATTTCGAGTTCTAGGCTGGAAACCTGCTCTTGTCGTTATTACAGTGGATATATTTAAGGGTTGGCTTCCTGCATACTATTATGCACAAGCATTCTATGAGCTAACAGCAATTCCAGATCAGGGACTATTACAAATTCTGTGTGGATTCTTTGCAGTTTTAGGGCATACATATACAATCTTTGCCGGGTTTAAAGGTGGAAAAGGTGTTGGAACTTTAGGAGGAATGCTGGTTGCAATATTTCCCTTAGCATTCCCTCTATGCATTTTAGCATTCACAATTACATTAATATTAACAGGATATGTTTCTGTCGGTTCCATCATTGCCAGCGTTTCTCTGCCTGTTATCATATTGGTTTTACCTGTCTTTGGAATTGAGCCAGCAGAATTGTCACTATTGGTTTTTAGTCTACTCGTACCTTTTTTTGTGATTTATACCCACCGTTCAAATATCACCCGGCTTAGGTCTGGTAAAGAAAACCGTTTTGAAAAAGCGATGATTTTGAAAAAGAAATCTTAAAATTTTTGCTGTATTCCCCAGTGGAAAGCACCGGAATTCCATTTCCCATTTCGGTAACCCCAGCCATAATCAAACCTCAAAACATCAATCATAGGAAATGGGATTCGTATTCCGAATCCAGCACCAGAAATAGAAGAAATTTCCATTAACTTTTGCCAGTCATTAGCAATTTTTCCTATATCATAAAAAGCAACAACACCTAACCCAAATTCCGTGCCATATGATGTAACGTATTTGGGAATGATATCTTTCCTTAATTCAATAGTTGCATGGATGGATTCATGACCAAATCGCCACGATTCTTTTAAAGATGAATAAAGGTTTTTTGTAGGAAGTAACCAACCTCTAATTGTAAATGAATCTCCAAAATAATTTAACCAGAATTCATCCTTGTCTCCCCATTTCCTATTTATTGATGTGTTTACGGCAAAAATCAGCTTTTCATCTTTAGAGTTCAATTTGATAAAACCAGAATAGGATTGACGCCAAAATGTGAGCGAATAATTCTGTGGTTGAATCCCCTCCATATGATAAACATATTGGGACAACCTTACCCCTCTGGAAGGATTCCAGTAAATATCTCTCGTATCATAGGTTATTGAGAAATCTGGAACAAAATAAAGAAACGAACTGGAATTGTAATCATTAGAGAAGGTTTTCCTTTCATATTTTAATCCGGTTGATGTTTTTATATTATTTCCAAACCATTTACCTAATCCTAACTTGAAGGAGTTAATAGAAATGATACGCTCTAAAAAATTATGATTATAAATTGACCGTCCCAAATTCAAGGCAAATGATATATGGTTTCCAAAAATCCATGGATCCACGAAATTCAGACCATAGGTATCTTTCCCACCGATGCTGCCGCCAAGTTGCAGAGTTTGATTTCTTCCTCGAAAATTTTTGATGATCCATCCACCGACTAAGGACCAACCAGTATCTTCTTCGTAAGTAGGCAATAAACCGGGAGGTGTTCTTTGGATTGATTCCATTATCCTAAATGATAAAATTGCTGTTCCATCCTCCAATGGAATGGCAAACCATTCTACATCACTAAAAATACCTAAATTTTCCAATCGATTCCGGTCTGCTTTTGCCAGAGTGCTATCTAATGGAACTCCTATGCGGTGTTGAATTTCTCGCTCTATTATATAATCTAAAGTCTTTTCATTCCCTTTGATTTCAATGGCTGTAATTCTTGGATGAAAGGCCATTCCTTGTAAGATGGACAATAGTACAAAAGGAAATAAAAAAAGGCCTGTATAAGGCCTTTTTCTATTAATGAATTCTTTCGGACTAAATGTCAATACCTTGAACCATCAGGCGTTTTTTATATTCAATTCCCTGTTTAGAATAGGTATCGTCAATAGCTTTTTCCAGTTTTTTATTAACTTTAAAGCTTGTCATTTCAACCTTGATATTACGCTCATCCAATTCCCGAACTTTATAGGTGGAATTGATGTCTTCATAAATATGCCATACACCGTCAAATTCTTTAGGTGTACCGTATTCCATTAATACTTTATGTTTAATAATGTCACTTGAAACCAATTGGGGAAAACCAGTGTCTTTCAGTTTGACTTTCTTGGTTATGCCTTCAAGAATGAAATGTGAATCATTATTATTCGTTGTACTGTAAATAAAATCCACATTAACAAATTCGAGACGTATCTGCTCATGTGTCAACCTGGATGTATACTGAAATTCAACGGATGCACGCTTGATAGGGAGTACGAATCCTTCTTTTGTCGTACGGTTATCATCATGATAAACCACTTCTACTGTAGTATCCGGAATAATGGATAATACAGCTGGAAGATTAGACTCCCATGATGCCAGTAATTCATCACGAAATACCCAGCCATCAGGTATACGCTTTACCGGAATCACAGATTCAATACTTTTCCGTGTCGTAATTGTGGTAGGTGATTGATCTATAATCATTTCACCCTTTTCACCTTTATTTTCTGTTTTGGCAGCACTCTTTTTACCACCAAATAATTGCAATTCACGCCCTGAGACAGGGTCAAGAACCACTATTGTAAGTATGAATATAATAACCTTTTTCATAACTATTCTCTTTAAGGAAGCACTGTTACCTCGGATTTATTGCAACAAACAACCATTGTAATTTACGGAACTTAATACAATGTTTAGTAAAAAAAAAGGCTCTCAAAAAAAGAGAGCCTTTTTTTGTTTTCTTGATATTTATGCTCTATTTGCGTCCTCTGGCCATGGGAGAACGAGAAACATTTCCATTTTTATCAATGAAATAAAGAAAACCTGATTCACGAGTTACACCCGCATCAGCAACTTTTTCTGCATTTCCTCCGCCTTTCCCTGCACGGGCCATTTGTGAACGCCATACATTTCCATCTTTACCTAGATAATAGAGATAACCTTTATCTTTTGATACGCCAGTATTGGCAACAACTTCAGCCATTTAAGCCTCCAATTTTATTGTTTGGTTTATTTTTTGGTAGTGGATAGAGAGAAATACCTCACCATCTCGACGAGAAACGTACGGCTTCTCAGAGTAGATGTCAAGAAATTTCTCGTCGGTCACTCGACGAGAAAAAATTAACTATTTTCAACTCTTTTTTATCAGGATGATTTCCCTTATCAGGGTAAGTTCCACTCCACTATTTTTACATTAATTTTATTAAATATGCCCCGGTAGCTCAGCTGGATAGAGCATCTGCCTTCTAAGCAGAGGGTCACAGGTTCGAATCCTGTCCGGGGTACATACATAATTTTCAATAGATTTACTCAATATAATTTCACAATCTAGTTATTATTTTTTCCCCACAATATCCAACAATTCAACTTCAAAGATTAGAAGACTCTGAGCAGGGATATTGGGTTTAGGCCTGTTTCCATAGGCAATTTTTGGATGAATAAAGAATTCAAATTTAGAACCCACCTTCATGAGCTGGAGTCCTTCAGTCCAACCTTTTATTACCTGATTAAGTCCAAACTCGGATGGCTCTCCTCTATCAACAGAACTGTCAAATTTAGATCCATCCATAAGAGTTCCTACATAATGAACCTTCACCCTATCTGTTTGCCCAGGTGATTCACCATTGCCTTCTTTGATAACTCTATATTGGAGACCAGTAGGTGTTTCTTTTATATCAGGCTTTTCCTTATTATTAGCTAAAAATTCTTCAGCAGCTTTTAAATTGACATTTTCTGCTTCTTTTGCCTTACTACGGATATGTTGCTGTAAAGCAACAATCATTTGCCTTCTTTGTTTTGGATCTAATAAGATCTCATCTGTCTTATGCCCATCTAACAATCCAGCCATAAAGATATCATAATCCAACTCAACATGTTGTTGTTTCAGGTTGGCACCTAGATCTGCACCAAGCGCATAACTGGTTGAGTCCTTGAAATCTGTTAGATTTGTTACAGTCGGATGACTAGTATCTGTACCACATCCAAATGTTAAAAGCATTATTAGTAAAAATAATCGGTTTATCATGTTTTTATCCGTATTGCTTAAATGATTAAAAAAATAATTCGTGTGGCTTAATCTGAATCTCGAGATTCAATAACCAATATAAATCCACCAGCTACAATGGCTATAATTGCCAGCCCAAGAAGTGGGTGATTACCGATAAATGAAAGAATTATGGTAACAAATGACAACAAAATAATTGCCAGACCGCCAAAAATAAGATACCATGCTAATTGTCTTCTTTGCATGAATAATTGTCCTTTTTATATCCCGATCGATTGATTAATGTTTTATTAGTGTTATGTTTACTACATCAAAATTACAGAATTTTAGTGCTGTCATCGGGAAAATTTCATGATACCAACAACCGATTTTTCTGTTCGCTCTCTGCTGGGTGGATATGACAATAATTTTACCTACCTAATAACCTGTAGCAGAACGGGGGCACAAGTGATTGTGGATGCAGCGGTTGAATTCAAAAATTTAACTCCATTTTTTCGCGACAAACCTCTGGCACTCTTGATTACACATACTCATGGAGACCACATTGCATATTTGGACCAATATCTGGAAGAATTTCCTGAAATAGTTGTTCTAGGACACCCAGAAACAAAAATACGAAAAGAGAATCAATTTAAATCCATATCCCATAACCGTAATTTTAAAATCGGTGAATTACCTTTTCTTGCTCTGCATACGCCTGGACACTATTATGACTCTATATGCTATAAATTAGATTCAGTCATTTTCACAGGTGACACTCTCTTTGTCGGTCGGACTGGAAGGGTAAAATCTGCTGGAAGTGATATTTCTGATCTTTATGATTCAATTTACAATAAGCTTTTAACACTTCCCGAAAATACAAGAATATATCCTGGGCATAACTATGGTGACTCACCTACTATCACTATAAAAGATAATATTAAAATCAGTCCCTTATTACAAGCCGGCGACTTAAACGATTTTCAACAAAAAATGGAAAATTATGAGCAAAACCGAAAACCGGGTACATAGTGTTGAAGCAGGAGTACTTATGAAGCAGATATTCAATTTCTTCTTCTTATTAATGTTGGCCATCAGCTGTACTGGTATCAATACAAATAACAGTTGTACGGAATGCGGTGGTGGATTAGTTGATGGATTTCTATATAAGGAAGTCATTGTAGAAGATATGACCGGTTTGGCCGAAATTGATATAATAACAGATATAGGGAAATGTATTCGTTTTAAACTTGATGGCAGTGATTTTTCTGAAGCCGAAATTGTAGATGATTGCTGCTGTATTGAATACCAGTAAATGATTAATTCTTTCTCTACTGCAACCAGTCCGAAAAGAGCAGTAATCGCTATTCATGGCTGGACTGGAGATATATCTTCTATGGAACCGATTGCAAAATCTATAGGTCTTCCTGATACAAAATGGGTCATTCCACAAGCGCCGTATATCTCAGATAAAAAAGGATATACATGGTTTCAAGGAAACGATAAAATTGGTTGGAAATATGAGGACTCATTTTCGTTATTATCTAAAATAATTTCAGATTTATTGGAAAAAGGTTTTACCCATCAGCAACTTTTTATGATCGGGTTTTCACAGGGCGCATGTTTTATTATGGAATATATTATTCGTCAGTCTTTTTCTATTGGAGGGATTATTCCAATCGCCGGATTTATAAAAGATCAGGGACGATTCAGGAAGGACATAACCCCAGAAAGTAAACAGACACGTGTTTTACTTTTACATGGGGATAAAGATGATGTCATTTTTCCGGAGGGCAGCACAAAAGCCCACAAACTTTTTGAAGAAGCCGGATACAACTCTCAATACCATTTTTTACCAGCAAAACATAAAATCCCAACGAAAGCTATCCCGCTGATAAAAACCTTTATTTTATCTGGAAAAATAGATTTGATTTAGATTATACTTGGAACCAATAGTTTAGTTTGAAAAATATGGAGTTTGAACTATTTGTGCTCCATGTTTGGTCTTGATAAGAAAAGTATTTTCTTTCATTATAATTATAAACAATATATGCTGTACTCCCTGGTTTATATTCCCACCGAAGGACAAATGTCCCTACATTATTATCTAATTTAAAATCAGGATTATCAGAATAAATGAATGGTTCAAGATCTCTAGATTCTTCTCTCAAAAGTCTGTTAAAAGATATATAGTCCATATCAACCATAAAAGGTTGCATAAATACTTCTAGTGTTAATTCAGGAGTAAATGTCCAATTAAATCTCAGTTTTAAATCTCTCATAGTAGCTGAAGACTGTGCATAAATGATATTCTTAACAAGAGAGTCTTCTTCAATTCCCACCCACTCCATTGCATTCCTATCTAAATCTTGGGTGTAATCCAGTTCAATACTGACATTGTTTAGTGGTTTGTAATTAAGTTTTAAACCAAATTGATTCCCCCATGGGGTATACTGGCCTCTTCCAATCGCAAGACTCGTATTTGCTGTTAATATTTTTCTTTTGTCCGTATTTATCCAAATATTAAAATAACCCTTTGACTCTGATTTATAAATCCAAGCATCTTCATCGCGAAATGTGTCATTATCATCAAATGCGGCAAATTTCATATCTATTTTTGCACCAACGCTCCAATAATTCTTAAAATCATTCTTTTGTTCTATCTCCAAAGATTTATTATTTATTAATCCATCTCCGCGACCTCCAACGATATACTTAATTTTTAAATCATTTTTTAAAAACCGCCCCCATGGTTTCTGCTTGCGCACTCCACCTTGTCCACCAAAATACCAACTATCATTACGTTTATTAAATCCGAGATCATTAATTTCAAAATTTTTATCTTTATAACCGGTAAAAAATCTTAATTCCCACCATTTTGGATCAAGATATCCAACAAAAAGACGTGCACCATCTCCCAAAGTGCCATCTTTTAAAGAATTTACCATCTGTCCTCTAATCGCAAGAGCATTATTTAATAATTTTAGATTCCAATCAAGACCCAAAACATTTGAATAGCCAACATTATTTCTACGCTGATCAGTAACCATGAGACCAACTGTCGAAAGTGAATTCAATACCGGCTGTTCAACTCTCCCAATAAAATGATTTGTTCTTGGCTCTAGTAATATTTCTTTTTGAACTAGACTATCGCCAACTTCGTGTTCCCAAATCCCATATTCTTCATCTGTAACGGCTTCGATTATCCCAAATTTGGTTCCCTTTTTTGTTTCTCCTAATAATTTTCCAGCAGCTAAAATTGTGGTCACATTCGGCTTATCTATTATTTCTCCTTCATCAGGGGTTAAGAGCCCAGGTGCTTTACCAATCCTTCTGGAATAAAATAATTCATAACGATCTTTAAAAAAATTATTACCTTCTATGAAAAATCGTCTCTTCTCTTGAAATTGAGTTTCAAAAGCGCTAAGGTTTAATACTGATGGATCTGCCTCTACCTGCCCAAAATCAGGATTAAATGTAAGGTTTAGTGCCGACCGGCCACTAAAACCATATTTTAAATCTATTCCGGTAGAGTTCATATTTAAGTCGTTTGTATTTCCACTTAATAAATAAGGAACAACTTCTAATTTTTTTGGTGGTGGAACATCAGATATTCCTTTAAGGACTCCGTAATAAGGCACAAACCCCTCTACTCCAAAAGGCACACACGGCCATTGTGTCTCTTCTTGCTTATATTGAATATGTCGTGCAGCAAAAAAACCCCAGTCTTGGTCAGAGTTTGCTTCAAAGGGAAAAATACTAAATGGGAATCTATATTCAATAGACCAACCATCCTCGTTTAGTGCAGATTTAAAATCCCATACAGCGTTCCAGCTTGGATCAAAACCACCCATACCTGGACCAGTAAGTGCAACATCCATGCGAGAGCCTGCTGGATTTACAAAAAAATGGTATCCTGTTCTATCATCATTATTTGAGTCAAATGCGACCACTGCCCAATCTGATTTTGGGCCAAGAACTTCAGACCAGCTATCGCGCCTTCCTAATCTACCAACTATTTTTTCAGGATGGCTCGTGAGACAATTAACTGCTACATAAATATAATCATTATCATATACAATTCGTACCTCTGTTTTCTCAGCTGGCAATTCTAAATTGTAAGGTTTAAACTGAAGAAATTCTGATTCAGGTAGTACATTCTCCCAAGCCTCATCATCTAATACTCCATCAAGTACTGGAGGAGTCTGAATTCTTGTAGCGTAAATTTCTTTTAAACGTAACTGGTCGGGAACAATCTCTTGTGCGTATATCGATTCAAAAACAATAATCACAAAAGTTAAAGCTATATTTTTTGGAGCATTACTAAGCATAATAATTTTGATTTTCTTTTATTTTAATAAAATATATTTATGTATAAAGATTCTTAAATTAATTTAAGAGACTAGTAAAAATTATATTATAATTTAATTTTTTTTAGATATTTCCTAAGTTAAAGTAATTCGATCATTTCTATACTAGAAAATTACCTTATTAAAAATTGTTTAATATAATTAAAATCGATTGTTGAATAATAAAACCAAAAATCAAATATTTGAGTGCCTTCAATGAGGATAGATAACGGCCACTTAACCCAACTTTACATTAATAGCTTTATCTCCCCTCATTCCAAAATCCACATCAAAAGATACGTTTTGCCCTACTTTTAGACCTTGCGATTTTAAATGCTCTCTTAGGCCACTCACATGGACAAAATAATCTTCCTTGTCTTCCCCAGTTATAAATCCAAAACCTTTGGAAGAATCATATTCTTTAACAATACCCTTTTTCATACCTATTCTTCATCAGGTTTAAAATCCATAGAAATGGAATTAATACAATACCTTAAACCTGTGGGTTCTGGGCCATCCTTGAAAACATGCCCCAAATGCGATTCACAATTACTACATATTATTTCAACTCTATTCATACCATAACTATTGTCTTCTACTTCAACAACTGATTCAGGGATAACTTCATAAAATGCCGGCCAACCACACCCGGATCTATATTTGGTATCAGAAGTGAAAAGATCATTGTCGCAACCAGCACAAAGATATTTTCCATCTTCAAAAAAGCCATCATATTTTCCGGTAAATGCTCGTTCAGTTCCTTTTTCTCTTAAAACGCGGTATTCCTCTTTTGTAAGGATGCGTTTCCATTCTGATTCTGTTCTTTTCATTGGATCTTTATATAACTGTTGTTTTGAATTTACATTAATTTTTTGAAGAGTTTGATCTTGAGAAACAATTTGTGATGTAAATAAAATTGTAAACAGGACAAAGCTAAATAAACCAAAAATTAATTTAACATTGCTCATCATTATCAAACACGCCGGAAATAACTAAAGTTCCCGGCTTGTTACCTTTTACATTAGCACGAAATTTTTCAATATTGCTGAAGCCATTATTCATAAAGATTGATTCCCATTCTAATTCGCTTAAAAGCGTCATATGTGTATTTAAATCTGTCGGCCACGAATGGCTTGTTTCATTTTCTTTATAAAAATCTACACCCATAATCATTTTTCCTCCTGGTTTTAACCAGTTTGATTTCATGTGGTGGATTATGTCTGCTGGATTTTCAAAATAATATAAAACTTCCATACTATGGATATAATCTACTTTTTCAGTAGGCGTCCAATTAAATAAATCAGCACGGACATAATCGCCTTCAGGATCTATTGCTTTGGCATTACGGATCATATATTCAGCACCATCTACACCAAGGGCCTTTTGGCACAACGTGTGGGCTCTCATCTCGCGAACTGCCCATCCATTTCCACAGCCTGCATCAATAAATGTAAATGGACTTAATTGACCTTTTATTAAGTAAGATAGCATTTCTTTAACAGCAGATGCATGATGTTTTTCCATTCCTTCATCTTTACCTACCAATGCCCATTTATTAAATATATCTGTTGCATGTATCATGAAATTTGCACTTGTATTGCTTAATTATTACCGAATTTTTATAGCAAAATTAGTAATCCAATCCACAAAGTGTACTTAACGGTAATAATTCAAAACACCTGACACTGCTACTCCAATTGAAATAAAATAAAGTACTCCGGAAACCTCATCCGGCAAATTGAAGAATGATGCCGATATAATTACAAGAAATGCAACGATTCCCATCCAAATAAAAACCATCGTAAATTTTTTAATTGGTGAAACCATTAAAGATGTGTCGACCATATCAATAAATAATAAAAAAGTAGATAACCTAGCATAAGGGTAATAAATATCTTAATTACAATTTTTTTCACCTCAGAAATTATGCAGATGGTTAGATATAGGGAAAAACTTTTAATATATTAAACTACATTTACAATAGAGTTTTTACAAAAATGATCTCAGACTTTGGCCTTTGATGTACAACAAGTTTTGTTATAGCTTGATTCGCAGGCAGTCTGCACCTTTTTACAACAATCAGGCTTTGCACATGAACTTGTTTCGCTTTTACAGCTTGATTTTTGCCCGCATCCCGAACAACCTGTATTACTATTGCAGGTAGATTTATTTCCACAACCGCTGTTCCCTTTTTGGCAACTAGATACCAGCTGACATTGTTCAGCTGAAATTGACTGCGGTGTATATTTTACAGAAGTGACTGACATTAGAACAATAAAAGATGCCAATATTCCAATTGTTAATCGACTCATTATAATCTCCTTTAAGCTAAAATATAATTTAAAATGTAAGCAGGGAATTTTATTCTTTCAATGACCATGAAACTCAGAATTAAGTTCAAAATATCAAAATTCTATGGATTGGATATCTTTTCGCTGAATTCGCTCTCTTTTATCTCCTACTCGAATGACACATATGTTTTTAGTCATGCTAAGCACTTCACCTACGATCCTACTTCCATTTTTTAATAATACCGTTGTTTGGGGTGAAACAGAAGAACTCCTTTTGCCCATATGCACTATTAATGTTACCTGACCACCAATAAAAGAAGCCAAGGGCACATCCCAGGTAACTGTTGCACCAGAGATACTGGTTTCACCGATTCCTGCTTCAATATCATGAACATTCATTGGAAGTTTTATTTTATAATGCCAGATAATGTCTCCAATCATATTTTTCATCATTATTATATCCTGATCATTATTAGGCTTGGGGGTTTTTGGTTTATTGCCCAATATTTTTGTAAAGGTCAATGTACCATCATTATTATCCGTATAAGTCATTGAACCCGTAAATCCTGGGAGCTGATCATTTTTTATATTTCCTAAGCTTTCTAAAGAATTGAAACGAATCGTTGATTTAACCCATTTTGATTCATCTTTAGCAAAATCATTTACAGAAACAACTGAAATACCCTCTATTTGAGATAGGTCATACCTTACTTTTTCCGCTGTAAAAGACGTATCTCTTTCAACCATTTCCAGAGGCATTCCGTAGGTCATTGTAATTATTCCGGAACCGTCTTGTTTGATTATAAGATTTTCTTCATATTCAATACATCCGGCAATTAACAAAAGGGTGGTATAAATAAATGTCAGTGATCTTTTATTTTTACCCATTATTTATCCATATTTATGAAAAGAATTTTAAGGATGAATATTCATCGGAATCATTTTGAATCTCCAGCGGTAATGAATAAAGATTAAATGCTAATGAAATTCTCTCATCATACTATTATTTTCCATTACCGAGTGTTCCAACGATGAATTGAATAAAATCATTTTTCCCGATGTAGAGACAGCTGTGAAACATTGCCAATCGCCATTTTCTTTGAAACGGAATTTGATATCCCCAGATAACTTTGGGACTTTCAAATAATATACAGCAGAAATAACAGCTTTATCTTTATGATCATGCCAGCCAGTTTTTTCGCCTGGTTTTGCAACATTGAACCAAAATTCATTCACCGGAAATCCTAAACCTTTATGAGGAACAACTAGAGGTTTTGAACAGATTCTTGTTGCAGATATTACTGCAACTTTAAAAATATCTTTTAATTCAGGAATATAATTTGGATCCANATAAAGATTTTCCCAACGGCCTAGGATATAGTGAGAACGCTCCATTTGAGATGAGTGATCCTTTAATTTTTGTATAATTTGATTTCTGAATATATTCGAATAATNAGGGTAAAATTCATATATTTGGTGTTGGTGGAAAATCATTGGTTTTTTCACCATACAATTTAGGTAAATGTTAAATTATTGTTCATATTTTATATTAATCTTTATATGAAATCAAAAGNAATTATACCCATTGCACTAACAGNCCTACTTTGGNCTATAGGTACCCCAGATGGTTTGGATGAAGATGCATATCATCTTTTTATCGTATTTCTCGCTGTGATTGTTTCCCTTATGATTCGAGTTATACCCTTGGCTGTCAGCGTTTTAACCGGCTTAGCCTTTGCGGTTTTAGTACGAATTTTCCCTTTAAAAAGTGCCTTGTCAGGTTACGGTGACAGTACCACCTGGCTGGTGGTTATTGCTTTTCTCATTTCCGGAGCCGTCATTGATACAGGGTTGGGAAGGCGAATTTCTTTAATTTGTATAGCTGCTCTTGGAAAATCAATTACCGGTTTAGGCTATGCGATTTGTTTAGCTGAATTAATTTTAGGACCGGTTGTCCCTTCCAATACAGCGAGAGGCGGAGGAATCCTGGCACCTATCGTAGATTCCATATCCAGAGCTCTTGGATCATTACCCAACGAGAAGCCCGAAAAAGCTGGGCAATATTTACATCTGGTTGGGGCTCACTCAAATCTAATCACTGCCGCGATGTTCCTTACAGGCATGGCAGCCAACCCTTTGGTTGCAAAAGCTGCCATGGATATCTATGAAATCCAGTTTGACTGGTTCTCCTGGGCAAAAGGTAGTATAATTCCAGGATTGGTTGGACTCATGGGATTACCAATTTTTATTCGATTCCTTTCTCCTCCTTCCACAGTATCTATCGAATCAGTTCGAGAAAAAATAGAGCAGGAAATTTTTTCTTTAGGCCCNTGGTCTTCTCGAGAAATTGCAACTGCATCTATATTAGGGATGATGCTTCTCCTTTGGTCTACAAAACCAATTCATGGTTGGGGAACAACAACTGTAGCGCTTTTAGGATTGATTGGTCTCCTTCTTTCCAAAACCATGACTTGGGACCAGTTGGTTAGAAATCATAAAGCCTGGGATACACTGATCTGGTTAGGGGGATTATTAGCTTTAGCTAATGGGCTGAAAGATGTGGGTTTCATTGGTTGGTTTGGAGACATGATTAAAGAAAGTNTAATTGACTATTCTCCAATAATCCTGCTTCTATGTTTAGCATTAATCTACTTTTATTCAATGTATTTGTTCTCCATGCTTACCGCGCATATAGCTGCATTGGCTGGGACTATTTTCCTTGTTACTTCCGGTCTGGATTTAAATCCATTTCTTGTGATAGGTGTAATCGCCTATTTTTCTAATCTCNGCGGCTGCTTAACTAATTACTCTACAGGTCCAGTGATTATCTATTTTGGAAACGGCTATGTACGATCTCTATCATGGTTTAAAATTGGATTTTTAGTATCATTTTACCATTTAGCCATCTGGCTTGGTATAGGTTCTGTTTGGTGGAAAATGATTGGTTGGTGGTAGTTAAAAAATAAAAACCCTCCGAAACTAAATTCACATTAGTAAATCGGAGGGTTTTTAGATTGCTTCTTTTCAGATAAACTTACTTCAAGAGAACCATTTTCTGAGTCTTCCGGCTTGAGCCAGAAACAAGTTCAGAAAAATAAATTCCACTGGCAAAGCCTTTAGCATCCCATTGAACTTCATAAGTTCCAGTTTGAAGTTGTCCATCAATGAGCGTTGCTATACTCCGTCCTGTAATATCATAAATCCGTAGAATCGTATTATTCGCAGTATTTTGTCCAACATCAAACCTGATGGTAGTAACAGGGTTAAATGGATTAGGATAATTAGCATAAAGATTGAATTCCTTAGGCAAGGTACCATTTTCTGAATCTATTGCCGTATATGAACCAGGTGTAAGNGNTCTTCCAAAACTTATGCGTAATGATTCAATATCTTCTAATTCATTTAAACCAGCTATTTCATCACTAGCATCTTCTATGCATTCTTCAATGGAACCTTCATCTTCACAAGGATCAAAGGAAGCTTCCATTGCAAGTGTATCTGTTCCATCATTCATGAAATAATAGGCCAATTCAGTCGTATCCGCTTCTTCTTCATAGTAATAATCATCATATTCATGATATAGAAAAAGAGAATCTGATGTAGCATACCACGTAAAATAGGATGTGTCTGCGTAGGTGCTGTAATAATAATAATCATCTTCTTCAACATAAATTTCCATCCCTGTTGAATCATCATAAAATGACATAAAAGCATCCGGAGCATCATCTTCGCCAAACATGTCTTCNAAAAATGGGTAAGCTGTTTCTTCATTAGCGAGAAAATCAATCCATCCAGGGCCAATTGTTCCAGATAATGAGAGAACTTCAGCAGATCCATTTTCTTCATATAAACTTAAGTTGTTAAATGTAAGAGTGTATTGAGCAGTATCTACATTCGTAAGAGTCCCAACTTCAGCTGAATCTGCTACTATTTCCAACATTTCACCATCAGAAAAGTATAACCCTTGAACTTCATCTATAACGATATCACCACTTTCAGTTTGATTTGTAAATACAGCAACTATTACAGGATTTTCTAAACCTAAGCTATCAGGATCAAGACCAAACATGACCATAAAAAATTCCATAAAAGAAATGTTCATAATAAAAAGTTCATCTCTTTCATCTTCTTCATCTTCATCATCGTTATAAAGTATGTAAATAAAGTTCTCAAGTTCATCAAGATCCAGAACACCATCATCATTTTCATCGGACTCATTGAAAGCATACTCTAAGTAATCTTCTTCTTCTTCTGACAAGGGTGGATCACCAGATTCAGAGTTGATGTCATTAATACCATTAATAATTTCTTCAAGAGTAAGTACACTGTCACCATTAGCGTCGCACCAATCTAAGAAATCTTCTGGAGTTGGTACTTCGTCATCGTCATCTCCGCCACCATTCCATTCATTTTCCATTTCCATTACAAAACTGGCATAAGTTTGATCTAAATCACTGTTATCAAGAAAACATCCAACACCTCCGCCTTCTATTAACACGTATTCAGAAACAAATGAATAAACNGCCATTTTAAATGGNTCTTCAGGCCAATTTATTTCGCANNTCGCTNGGTCATTCCCTCCAAGTCCGCCGGAGACATATTCACCATCTACCACAAGATNAAATTCGGATTCAAGGTCAAANGCATCTTCACCCCAATCACTTGANTTATCATTAACATAATCCTGGGCAAAAGTTAAAGCATCATAATTTCGAGATGTGTCTTCTCTCGGGTCATCATCATCTCCATCACCCCAATAAAAGTTGTAAGCCTCCATCCAAAAATTTTCATATGATAATTCATAAACAGAACCATCATAAGCAACAGTCATGGCAATATCATCCACTTCACAGGAGATAGCATAGATTTCGCCACTATCGTAAACTTCATCATCATTTTCATCAATGAACTGAAAATAATATTCTGAGAATTCATAATTATTTGCCCAATTTTCAAATTCGGCTGAACTCGCGATATCAAAAGATGTAACTGCATCCATCTCATCAAGATTTCCCATACAGCCATCGCAATCAGCACCTAAAGTTTCTAATATGCTACCAAAATTTCCATAAAGGTCGGCAACTGATTCATATTCAAATTCAACTCCGTTGGCACCAACACCTTCTTCACAGATTTCATCAATAGGGTAATCTTCATGACAGCAATCACAATATTCATCTGAGACATCAATACCTTCATCCATATAATCATTATACTCACCCATACAATTCATATCACAATCTGAATCTCCACCATCATCTTCATCCATATATGATGTATCTAGGATATAAGTTAGTTCTGTTTGAAAATCATCGTCAGTTGCAGTAACGCCACCTTCAGCTTCAAGAATTGCCATCATAGTATACGGGTTTACAATAGTCTGATCACTTGCAACAGTCACGAATAATTCCATCCATTCTTCTTCCAATTTCCATTCGCCAACCAAATCTTCCATATCTCTGGAAGCTATACGATGGGATGGTTCGGAAAACTTTTTCAAGTTATATAAATCATTCAAAGAATACACTTGATAATTCTTTTGGAGAGTATTTTTTAAATTTTTGAGATTAGCTGGCAAATTATCAATGCCATAACAAATTGAAAGGGTAAGAAATCCAATAACAGTTTTCTTCATATTCTATCTCCTTGTATTTTGGAAGGTGAAGTTAAAAATAAAAAGCCGCTTAGTTAGGAATTAAATAATAATTATAGAAAGAAGAGACTTAAATCACTTTTTTGAATAATTGTTTTCTATCAAAATTTTGGAAAAACCAAATGTTTGGAAAAAAATAGATGAACAAAATACCACTACGATTAATTTTTGAGTAATAACTTGAAAAACTAAGGCCACTTGGCTTGACCTCGGCGGTGGCCCAAATTCTAATACTGCAACATAGAGCCCTATCATAATAAAAAAAGCACCGTATCCCAAAGCGTATTTTTTTTCTATTACATCAGTTCTGTAAATCACTATAGTATAGCATAATGCAGTAACTAAAAAACAATAAAATATATTATTAGAAAAAAAAATGTGTGGATCTAATACCACATCAGCCGGTGTAAGGCCTGTCCCAATGAGACCGATACTACCTCCGATGGAAAAAATTGTCCCAAACACCGCCAACCTATAGTTTAGAACATTACTTTTGAAAAACTGGGGAAGTGCAAAATAATAGACTGCGAATGTCAACCCGCAAAGTGTTAGTGAAATGATGAAAATACCCATGGATAAAAAATTAGGTTCACCATTATATGCTGTATGGGTTCCCATATCCGAAAAGAAATTTTCCGTAAAAGAATATCCAACAGTGGTATTGTTATGAATGGTACCACCCGGATAAAATACCATTCCCAAAATTTGAAGAATAATAAATGCAGCAACTACTATTCTTGGAATTATTACCAATAATCCTCGATTGGCTAAAATTTTTATTTTTGGGTGCTTAAACACAGGTGAAATTTGGAATGAAATAAAAAACCATCACAAATATTTGGAAGGATCCTCCAAATCATAATTACTTAAATAAATATTGGCATTGTGATGGTGATCACGTGATAAAAATTTGGGGTACGAAGAAATACGATTTGTAACGTATATTAATCAAGATGTACCTGGTTGGGTACGTTTTGTATGTAGAGACAGGGGCATAATTCATGAGATGCTTACAGCAAGTAATGAGTTGTGCCCCGCTTTGTTTTTAATAATTGGCAAGAAACTATAAAGTAAATATCTAAATTATAAATTTTTCGAAATCACTTTATTCAACCGATTTACAAATCCTGATGGATCATTGAGTTTAACTCCTTCTTGAATAAGAGCCTGCTCGTAAAGAAGTAAAGCAATATCATCAAAAGCTTTTTGCCTAGTCATTGATTTCAATTTTTGTACTATCTCATGTTTGGGGTTGATCTCTAGTATGGGTTTTATTTCAGGGAAATCTGTCTGTCCCATTGACCGTAATATTTCCTGCATTTGTGCTGTTGGATCATTTTCATCTGCTACGATACAAGAAGGAGAATCACTTAATCTGTTGGACACTTTAACTTCTTTTACTCTTTCACCCAGAACTTTTTTCATTTTTTTCAAAACAGGTTTTGTAGATTTTTCAGAATCTTTATCTGATTCTTCTGAAAAATCGTCAGCTGCTCCGGAGCGATTAACTGATTTCAATTCCTTATCATCATATTTTGGTACCGATGTAATGATTATCTCATCAATCTCATCGTCCAAAATGAGGACTTCCAAATTTTTCTTGGCATACATTTCCAATAATGGTGAACTACGTAATGAAGATTCATTTTGTCCTGTGATATAATAGATCGATTTCTGCTCGCTATCCATTCGATCTACATATTCTTTAAGAGAAACGAGACCTTCTTCTTTTGTTGACTTAAATCGCAGTAATTCTATCAAAGCATCCTTGTGCTCAAAATCTTGATATACACCTTCTTTGATTAATCGTCCAAACTGGTCATAAAATTGTTCATATTTGTCTTTCTTTTTAGCAATAACATTCAATTTGTCTAAAATCTTTTTTACAGAATTAGATCGAATTTTTGCCATTATACGATTTTGCTGCAGAATTTCTCGGCTCACATTAAGAGGTAAATCCGATGAATCAATGATACCTTTGACAAATCGTAACCAAAGAGGAAGTAATTCCTTATCATCGTCGGTAATAAAAACGCGGTTTACATATAGTTTTACACCTGTCTGATAATCTGTCCTATACAAATCTGGAGAAGCGATTTTTGGAATATAGAATAAAATGTTGAATTCTAAATTTCCTTCTGCCTTATAATGAATCCAATCCAGTGGTTCATCCTGATCATTAGAAAAGGATTTATAAAATTCGATATATTCTTTCTTTTTTAATTCAGATTTTGAACGTGTCCAAAATGCTTTGGCATCATTGATTTGTTCGGTTTTGGACGTACGAGATTTTTCTTCACCATCCTTATCATAATCAATCTCATCGTAAGTGAGTAAGATTGGAAAATCAATGTGATCAGAGTATTTTTTAATTAAACTATCTAATCGCCAGCGACTTGCAAATTCATTTCCTTCTTCATTTAAATGGAGCTTTATCGTTGTTCCGTGGCTTTTCCGAACTTCTTTTTTAATCTGAAATCCTGATTGACCATCACTGGTCCAAAGATACGCTTCTTCTTCCCCAGCTTTTTTAGTAGAAACATCCACTTTATCTGCCACCATAAAACAGGAATAAAAGCCTACACCGAATTGTCCAATCAATTGTGAATCCTTTTTATCATCGCCGGAAAGATTGTTTAGGAAGTTTTTTGTACCAGAACGGGCTATAGTTCCAAGATTTTCAATCAAATCTTGCTTATTCATACCTATGCCGGTATCCGAAATGATTAAAGTTGGATTATCACCTTCAATGAATTCAATTTTAATTCCTGGATCAAAGGTAATGGACTTATAGGTTTGATCTGTAAGATTCAGGTAACGTAATTTGTCTAAAGCGTCAGAAGCATTTGAAATCAATTCTCTTAAGAAAATTTCTTTATTGGCATATAACGAATGGGTAATAAGGTGGAGAAGTTGTCCAACCTCTGTTTTAAAAGTTTGTTGAGACATTGATTTTCCTAAGTTTTTACAATTTTAATAAAAAAGGGAATGCGAACAGCGAGGAAGTTAAAAATTGTTTATAGAAAAAAACCACCTTGATCATGGAAAAATATAATTTTTTTTACTTCTATAAAATTATTGTTGAGTAGGAAAATGTGATGGAGATCACTTCCTTAAAAATGACCATAGGGAAAGATTGATTTTGGTGCGTATATCACTTAAGACACATCTGTTTGGGTGTTGTTTGGTATGTAAAGAAAGGGGCATAATTCATACAATATAACTTACCTCCGTGAGTTATGCCCCGCCCTTTGCTAGGCTAGGATGGAACAAGCCTTTTGTTTTCCCTAACGAAGAGAAAACGGAAGGCTGTTTTATTTTAACAGAATTATTTTCTTCGTATCTGAAAAATCTTCAGTTTGAAACCTATAGAAATACATTCCGGCTGATACTGACTCGCCATGTTGATTCGTACCATCCCACTGAGTAGTATAGTATCCCGCTTCCTTTTGCGAAAACTCCAAGATTCTCACTTTTTGGCCTAAAAGACTATAAACTAAAATTTTTACATTTGCAGCCTCAGGTATGCCATATTCAATTGTTGTAACCGGATTAAAAGGATTTGGATAAGCATCTTTTAATTGATAATTGTCTGGAGTTAGTATCTTATCCTTTACTGATAATTCTAAAATATTAATTTCAAAATTTTCTATCCAATAATTTTTTTGGTTTGATCCAATGACTGCTTGGAATGGAATAAGTGTTTGACCATTACAATCATCACCTAAGACTGCAACAAAAATTCCTTGAATTGATACCACCGAATCTCCTGCTCCAATATCCCCTAAATAAACAAAGTTCTGTGAGTAATTTTCTAGACAAGAACTACTGTCAGGAAAGAACAATAAAAAAACATCAGAAACGTCGATAGAATCACTTTGGTTTTTGACAGAATACTCTGAAGCCAAGGTACTACCTGGCTCTCCTGCTAATATTTCATTGAATGATATTGTTAATGGGCCAACTGATGTAAAATTTCCCACATCTTCATAAGTGATTGTATCGCCTTCATCATTATTTAAGAGTAATACGTCAACGGAAAAAAATGATTCATCCTCCGGGGTGAAATAAGTACGCCAATCCTCTTCCGTTTCAGTTAATTCTTGTTCATAGGTTACATTACTTAATTCATTATATATCATAGCTTTTATTACAATATCTTCGTTATTTCCAACCATTACCGCTGATATGCTAACGCTATCTGAATGAACAGGTACATAGGATGATTCAATATTCAAATTTGTTAACCCAATCCCTGTTATATTAAATAATATAAACGACATTGGCCCTGAAACTCCTCGATCGTCCACTGCGGAAACACCAATAACATCTGTCCCAACATAATCTGAAGGTGCAGTATAACTGAATTTTCTTCTTCTACCACCATAGACTTCCACAGTTCCTCCACTAATAGGATCTGATTCAAGATTAAACCAAAATGCATCTCCATCGTCTTCAATCTCAAATTCACCTGTGATTGTATGTCCTAATTCGACATCGTACTCATGAGAAACTACCATAGGTATTTGGTTAGGTTGTGTATCGCAAATGAATGACTTTTGCCCAGATAAGGTACCATTAATAAAAATTCTTTCTTCCCATTCACCTACATTTTCATTTAAAGGAGACCAAATATCATTAATCCACCAATATGATGTGGCATAATAAGGCGCACCTTGGTACCACGATTGTGTCTGCCCAGGAACAAATGAAAACTGGTCAACAAATGTACCATCTTTATACCATCTCCAAGTTAAAGTATCTTCAGCGTAAAGGTTTCTAACAGCAACTAAGGACATATAACTTTCACCTGGATTAATACGAGTTAAAGACGGAATATTTTCTGAAACAATATATGAATATTCATCATCATTCTGGGCTGGGTATGCTGTATTCAAATGTCGAAATACCCGTTGGGGATAAGCTGAAGAATCACCAATAAATGGAAGCTGTTCCACCCATCGAGTTTCTCCCATGCCACATTCGCCTTCCCAAGGATCAATTAAATTCCAATTTTCCGTATTTACTTCAAAATGCAGATGCGGGCCATCAGAAAACCCAGAACTACCAATAAAACCCAATGTGTCACCAATCTGAACAGTATCTCCTAATGACACCGCAACAGAGTTCTTTTTCATATGTAAATAATAAGTTCGAGTTCCATCTGTATGTTGTAGCCCGACAGTATTACTGATAGCATTATTACTCCAATAAGTCCAGCGATCAAATTCACCATCATGGGTGTAGATTACAACACCACGAGCAGCGGCAAGGATTGGTGTAGTCATTTCGTCCATATAATAAAATCCACTTACAGCAATATCAGTTCCCCAATGCCCATCATAAGTCACAAAATAACAGTTGTAGTCTTCTATCCAACCATTTGAAGGATTCTCATCCACATAATTTGTGATATAATTTTTATCACCATTCATCATACCTCCATTTCCCACAGGTTGATGGAACATAACAGTATCCCGAGAAGTAAATTCAACATCAATAGAATTTTCCATGATATGTTGTCTTTCATTTTCAGTAAGGCAATTAGGCTGATGGGATGGTTGTAAAGGAACTTTACCACCAACTTGAATATGATCTCTACCAAAGGATTTTGGAATAAAGAATGTTGAGATTATTATGAATTGGAAAATATGTTTAAGCATTTATCTTTTCTTTGTTTTTTCAACACTTAATTCGATGGTGCTGAATCCTGTATCTGATTTACAACAGATATTTCACCATTTTCTCCATCGATGTTACAAACATACCAATATCGACCTTCTCCTTCTTCGGAGACTTGTATTGAAAGTCCATCACATTCTGGACTGTTATAGATCTGTACAACACCTCCAGATTCTTGAAGACTTTCGGATGATGAATATTGGTGAACATAATAAATATAATTCCCAGTAAAAGACTGTTTTATTGTAATTGTTTCAGGACCAAATCCATCGGTGTCATCTATGTCCAGAGTTGTGAAGGGAGCGGCATTGGCGTTACCACGGTTACTATAATTTATATGATATGCTTGCCCATCTATTTCAGGGGTTTTAAGATGCGAGTCTAAATCCGGTGGTGTCGCACCCCAGTTTAACACCATTCTAATCTCACCTGGTTCAGGAAATGAGCTCATTGAAAAATTATATTCATATAGAGTTAATGAATTTCCATCCGGGATTTGAAAAGAACTGTTAAATGGACAAAATGAATCATGTGCCGCATTTACCTGATATTCTCCATTTTGCAGTCCAATATATATTTTATATTCACCATCTTCATTTGTCGTGGCAGTGTTATCAAGGATCGTTATTGTAGAATTTGGCACATTTTCTCCGTTTACTGCATTGGTAATTTTTCCTTGAATTACTCCGCCTTCAACACGTATCGTTATACTTGCTCCATCAGATGCACCTAAGCCATCACTTACTTTGCACGTAATATGATAATACCCACTCCTACCTGGTGCAATCCACCTAGCAGTATCTTTATCAACAGATAATTCACCATCGCCCGCTACCCAACTGTAAGATATATTATCTCCATCTCCATCCTGGGCTTCACACGCTAATACCACGGTATCACCAGAAAGTGCCACAGAGTCACTCGCTACTAAAGATAGGAGTTCAACTGATTCATTAGGCATCTCACATCCCAAAATAATAATTAGAATAAATGAAATATAAAGATGAATTTTAAAATATTTCATTCTACAGCAATGTCAACTGTTGCAATATCCAGACCATTATTTTGATCTGCAACTGTACATGAAATTGAAAATATCCCCGGGATTTCAGGAGCAGTCCAGGTAACGGTATGCTGTTCATCTCCTATTTCGATTTCACCAAAAGCAGCAAACCAGCTATAGCTTAAACTTTCATCTCTAAAAATGTTTGATTCATCGTCATCGCTGGCATTGCAGATCAGGGTAACAACACCACTAGGGGCTACAGGATTTGGGTCTGCAGTAATGGAGCTGATTGTGGGTTCATAGTTGTGAGCGCAACTTGTTATAAGTAACCCAAAACAGAAAAGGATTCGTAATATGGTTGATTTTTTCAATGTTTAAATTTTTGAAATTATTAAACCTTAATTTACTGATTATCCTAAAAACACTAAACACCACGAATGTGGGGTTTAGTGTTTACTTTTTAAAATAAATCAAAAAGTAATTTAATCTCTACCCGAAGAACAGTATTGATTTTTTGCATCACTGTATTCTTCATCAGTGTTAATTGTCACAGTGATTTCACCATCATCAACTCGAAAGATTACATCAACTGGGTATTGAATTGTTGGCTCACCTTCAACATTAGGATTGTTTACCTGCCATTCTCTTATTGAACCGTAATCATCTTCATCTTCAATGATAATTGTTGAGCCATCAGGCATATTATATGTAACAGGAAGGACAATTGCTCCGCAATTGAAACCGACATCATCGCCATCTTTACGGCAGGAGGCATAAGCACCTTTCATTTCTTCTTGATTATTGACTGTCATTGTTCTGTTTTCACCAAATAAGATATCTACCGGAAACTCTAGCTCAGGTCTTTTATCTACATCGGAGTTAGCTTCATACCAGGCCTTAACTTCTTCCCAGCCAGCTTCATCATCACTAGCAACTGTTACAATAGAACTGTCCGGCATTATAAAGGTGACAGGAAGAATCAGATCAAAACATTCCCAGTCTTCTTCACCTTCTCTCTCCCAATTATCTTTGTCTCTATCTTTACCATAATCATAAGGATCAAGCTTGCGGCCTTCCAGATTAAAATAAAATTCTTTTCTGTCACCTAAGCTGCGCCCGCAACCAGTAAGATCCACTTCATAGCCCAAGCCGGATGCTTTTTTAGCACCTAGAGCATCATATTCATAATTGCTTTGTAAAATAGTTTGAGATTGTACAGGTATTTCACTCAATGCTATATCAATTTTTACTGCATCTATTATTGACTGAATTAATTCTGCATCAGACATTTCTACCGATTCTGTGGGCCCTTTCTGGCAACTAAAAACCAGAATTACTATAATTGCCGTTAAAATATGTTTTTTCATCTTATAACTTTTTGTTTATTCATTAAAAATTCTTATCAAAAATTAAATTAATATTATTACCTATTCTAACATTATGATCAATTTCTCTCCATGAAAAAATATATAGAAAAACCTATTGTTCTAAAAAAATAACTTCATATCTAATTCTATAATTATCATTCTAGGCCTTTATTAAATAGGTCAAATTTTCTTTTAAAATGGCAGAAGCAGTCAAGAGGCCCGAGAAGAGTGCACTAGTTACACCAACTGTTGTGATATCTTGTCCTGTAAAAAATAGATTCTTGACATCGGACTTAGGGCGTAACCAACGCTGACGAAAACGCTGGGGGTCATGATTAATCCCATACATTTCCCCTATTTGATAATTGGCTAAATCACGTACGGTCAAAGGTGTTGAAAGTTCTTTGTAATCTAGAGCTTGATCAATGCCAGGCACATGTTTAAAAACAATATCAAGTATCCTGTTAGATAAACTCTCTTTTTGATCTTCATAGTCATCTCCACGATTTCTCCATGGAAGTTTTTGCCATTTAGTGTACTGTTCCCATGTACTTAGGGTAATGGCTTCCATCGTTGCAAACCCAGCATGAGTTTTATCCCAATCAAGATCCTTTGCAGATGGAAAAGAAACATATAAGACCGGAAAATCTGTATCAGGATTCTCAAGATAGGTCTGAACATTCTTATCATGATCATAGTTAGGATAGATCCATAGATTGGTATTGCTTATTCCTAAATTTTGTGCGGATTGATTAAGCCCTATATGTAGACAAACATAGCTTTTTGTTTTTTCAACTTTTTGCAGTTTATTTACTAAACTTCTACCAACTTGTTTATGGTCCAATAGTTTTTGAATTGTATTTACCACACCAGCGTTACTAACAACAGTATCTGCTTCAATTTCATCTCCATTTTTCATGATCACACCCACTGCTCTACCATTATAAATTTTAATTTGATCTACATCTGCATTTACTGCAAGAATACCATCCTTTTTTTCAATCATATCAGAAATCCTTTCTCCAATACTCCTTGATGAACCCGTCGGGTAGTTACCCCCATCAAGATAATGACGATTAACCATTGCATGCATAGCAAAACTGCTCTGCGCAGGAGGCAGGCCATGATCTCCCCACTGACCTGTAAGCACACCAATTAATTTTTGATCATCAGTCAGGCCGGAAAGAACTTCAAGTGTTGTACGATCCGAATAGGATAAGAATTTTCTTGTCATAAATGGATAAGTCAGGTAACCTATTAATTCGGGCAGTGCTTTGTTACTAAAATATGACCTAGAACTGTAGGCAACTTCATCCAAGATGTTCATATAAGCCATAATTCCTGATTCTTCCTTCGGGAAATAAGAAATCATATCATCAATAAACTGTTCTCGCGGGGCAACAAAATTATATGATTTATCCGGAAAAATAATCCTGTCATAATTCTTATCCATTGGCGACCATTGTAATTTTTTATCTGTGATAAGATCAAATAGTCTACGTACGGGAGAATTAGGTTTATGAACCTGACCAATATAATGAATTCCCACGTCCCATTCATATTTATCTCTGCGAAAGGTATGTGTCCAGCCACCAATCTTAAAATGTTTTTCTAGGACTAATACGCTTTTGCCCTTCAGGCTGAGTAAAGCTGCTGTACACAAACCACCAATTCCAGACCCAATAATAATGGCATCAAATTTCTGGTTGGAAATCTCCGTTTTATAACTTTTCCATTTTTTCATTTTCTTTTAGTCCCAATGATTCCTTGTCAATTCTGCAAGGTTCACATTAATATATTTTTCCCTTCTTTACATATGAATCTACACATCTACCTATAAACTAAAAACCCCACAATATCCCTTGAAAAATCATTTTTTCTTTGTTCTGATTTCAACAGTTGACTTATATATATTAGCGGTTCATATAAATTGTAAATTTAAGGATAATAAAAACTCAATTTACAGATTTGTGTATAAGGGTAATTCCTAACGCTTAATCAACTAAATTTTTTATATGATCAAGGATATATTTAATGTAATTATCTCGCTTCCAAGCCAGCATATTTATTCTGGAATAATAAGCAGTATACTTTGTATTGCAGGAACTTGGTTTTATAATAAAAGTACCGGAAGGATTAAATCACTAATAATTCATTTAATTGGATATATTGTAATTCTCAATGAACTTATGTTTCAAATTTATATGCTTTACTATGGTATTTGGTCTTTACAATCTTCCCTACCCCTAGAAATGTGTTATTTAACAGCATTATTTATTCCTTTTTATGCAAAAAACCAAAGTAGCAGGTTATTAAAAACCTGGTTCTTTTTTGCTGGGTTTGGAGGCTCATTGGTTGCATTTATTAATACAAATTTATCTGATGTAGAACATATTTGTGCTTTTATCCATTACTTTTTTGCACATGGAATTGTTATTTATGTAATGTTTATTATTGTTGCAGATGGGTATCTGCCTGAATGGAAAGATTATTTTCAAGCCATCAAGTGGACAACATATCTTGTCATTTCTGTAATAGTCGTAAACATCATTCTTGGAAGTAATTATATGTTCACATTTGAAAAACCAAGCGGTACAAATTTTACTCTTCTCATGCCGGACTGGCCTTATTACTTCTTGATTATGCTCTTTATCGGAATCTGTTTATATACATTGATGATGTCTATATCGGAACTTGTAAAGATTAGAAAATTATCCTGACTGATCTTTCCGGAAGCTGGTAAAAAAACTTCAGGTATAAATCTTGATGTGAGTACCATGAAAGGACTTAAATTTATTGAATGAAAAATAATTTAAAGTATCTGCTAAACATATCCCTTATCTTATTATCGTCATGCAGCAAAGATTCAAATTCAATAACAGTGAAGGGTACCATAACAAATCCGGTCAGCAATATTGTCCTATTTAATTTCCCGGATAGCAGTTATCAGACTGAAGTGGATAGTAAGGGTAATTTTGAAATAACCTTCAGTGCTGATTCCGCACAATATGTGTCTTTCATTCATGGAGAAAGAACAAGAATGTTTCTTAAACCTAGGGACAAAATTAATATCACCTTTGATACAAATGAATTCGATGAAACTATGAGTTATGAAAACAGCCCTGAATCATCCTTTCTTGCTTATAAATACATGGCCACCGAAAAAAAGGATTTTTATGGAGAGTCTTTGTACCTTAAAGGTGAAGATGAATATGAATCTTATATTGAAGAATATAAAGCTATGATACTCCAAGAATTAGCAAAAATTGATAATACGTATTTTAGAAAGACTGAATTGAAAAATCTGAATAACTCCATAGAGAGGTACTTAAAGCAGAAACAAAATTTTGCAGATCGTTCTAAAGAAGAGTTATTATATATGTGGGATGCAAGAAAGCTATCTCTGGAATATAATTTTTACGGGCTACTTGCATCTTCTGTCAAAAGTGAATTTGAAAACAGCTTAAGCGAATATGAACAAAAAATGTTAACTGCACTGGACAGAATAAAGAGTTTAGAAAGGTTTGAAGAAGAAAAAGAAAAGATTTCGAGGATAATTAGTAAATGGAAAGAGCGGAAAGTAGATTATGACAACATGCCAAAAGATGGAGATATGTCCATAGATTTTTCTTATCCTAATCTACAGGAAGAAATGATTTCATTATCTTCCTTCAAAGGCAACCTTGTATATATAGATGTCTGGGCTACATGGTGCGGCCCCTGCATCGCTGAAATTCCATCTTTAAAGAAGCTCCAAAAGGATTATGAAGATCAGGAAATTGTTTTTCTGAGCGTATCAGTTGATACAGATAAAGATGCCTGGGTGAAAATGTTATCTGATGATGATTTAAGCGGAGTTCAACTATGGGCAGACGGCTGGAGTGAGATCACAAAATCATATGCCATTTTTGGAATTCCCCGATTTATGCTGATTGATGAAACTGGAAGACTAGTTTCTGTAGATGCACCAAGGCCTTCATCCAATGAAATTCGAAAGATAATTGAAGAGAGAATTTGAATATATTTCTTTGTTTAATTTCTTGTGAATAATTCTTAAAGTTTTACATATCCTGTAAATAATCTGAAAAAAGAAGCAAATCAGAAATATCCACAACTGAATCAAAATTAAAATCTGGTGTATCAATTGCTTCATCATCATTCATTATAAAGGATAATAAGTTCAATAAATCATTTTCATTGATATTGCCATCACCATTGAGATCATAATTCTGCTCAAAACTAAAAATAAACTTTACTGCAACAGGTCTGTGATCTGAAATATTTTGATCATATTCATACCAACCGCCATCCAAATATTCATCAATTTTAATTGTTTGCACCTGCGAATTATTTAAATCATCAAATAATTCATCAGTAATCAAAATATGATCAAGATGGGAAGGCCAGTTGGGGTATGACCATTCCGAACTGCTACCCTGTGCAATTTCCAGATCTACAAAGCGGTAGTGAGCGGAATCATCCAAAATTTCCTGAAATACATTATTTGGTGATTCTTCAGCAAGATCATCATTTAAATCACCAAGTACAATTACATTGCTGCTCGGAAGATTGGTATCAATATATTCTTTCAGCAAGTTCATGGCAATATACCTTCTATTTTCTTCATCAGATGAATCATTGTAATCAAGTATGTTGTCCCCGCAACATTTAAAATGATTATTGATCATAAAATAATTTTCATCCATGAAATTAAAATCTATCAACATAGGTGATCGAGGAAATGCATTCCAATATTCTGAAGTGATATAAATCTCATAGATATCATTTATTTCTACAGCTTCAGTTTTATAAATATAGGCTAGACCGGCAAACCAGTTTGATTCATAATAACCAGTATATGCCGGCAATAAAGCCAGCATCTGGTCAAACATATTGATATCATCTAATTCCTGTATCGCAAGAATATCCAGATCCAATAGTTGAATTATTTCTATGACAAAATCAACTGTGACTTGATTATTTTTGGGAAACCACTCGATGTTCCAAGTCGCTATGTCGAGAGAATTATCAGCACCAAAAGATAAATCTTCCAGGTCCTGTCCAAACAAAGTCACAGCCAGTAAATATCCTGCAATCAGAATGTTTTTAAATATTTTTAGATTTTTATACATAAATATAATTAGAAACCTTATTCTTTATGATTCAGTTACAGCACCGTATTGATTATCATTTATATCCCCTGATTTCGTAAGGTATAATAAAAGCAATAATCCAATGGGAGGTATTAAAAAAGTCAAAGCCCATTTCCCGGCCATATTCATATCGTGCAATCTCCTAACAATTACGGCAAGGCTGGGTATAATGGTTAAGGGACGATAAAAAAAGACTAAAACGCCCACTTCAGAATAATATTTTCCAATTGGTAAATATTCACTATAGGGCAAATCATGAAGGCTGATAAAATTATATCCAATCTTCCTGTCAATAAGAATGATGACAAGGTAAACTACTATCCAGTAAAGCAAAAAGAACCAGAGTTCTGCTCTGCTGGCACGACCTTTGAAATTTGTATAATTTTTAAAACATTTGATAAAGTAGTTGATGCCCATAATTTCCATATATCTTCATTGATCAGATTATTTCAGAATGTTTATTTGCTTTTATTATTTTTATATAAGTATCAAAGTAATTTCCGTTATATGGTTCAATAGTCATAAATAGCTTTGTTGGTGAAAATTTACCGAAGTTCTTTTGGCTTTTTAAAAAAGTTTAGTCTCCCGCAGCCGCTTTTGACTGTCGCCCAGGAATCTTTAACAGTAATATTTGCCAGGGCGCAGGTAGGAAATTTTGTCAGGTGTTTTGATATTAGATATTCTGTTAGTGAATGCATGGAAGGATTGTGCCCCACAAACATGACAGATTTTAGGCCAACATCAAGATCGTAAATCTGCTGTAGGATATCCTCCACACTTGCAAGATATAAGCTCTTCTCAAAAATAACATCCGGTTTATCTGATCCGAAAAAATGTTCGATAGTTTCAGTGGTTCTTTTAGATGGACTTGAGATAACTACATCGAGTTTAATATTTTTGGATTGAAATAATTCTCCCATCAGACTGGCATCTCGAATACCTCTGACTGCCAGAGGTCGGTCAAAATCCTGTAATAAGAATTCATCCCAACTTGATTTAGCGTGTCTCAATAAATATAAATTCCGCATTGATTGGTTTTGTTTTGAAGCGGTTGCCTATACTATAGTCTATCAATTTTTAAAAGAAGGATCATGAGCAATCTAATTTTTATTCCCTATATTGAAGAACAGGACTTGTGGCAATTGAATCAATTTTCAGACTAATGATTTTGTAAAAAATAAATGAAAAACGAGCCAGTCTGAGTCCTTATAATATTTCAGGTACATATTTGTAATTCGATCGGGGCGGACGCTCATAATTCTTTTGCTGAATTCGATCAGGCAGCACAACTTCAGGACATTCTATTTCTTCATAATTTACTATACTTAGAAAATGGCTAATGCAATTTACCCTTGCTTTCTTTTTATTGTCAGATTCAACTACATACCATGGGCAGAAATGGGTATCCGTATGTTCGAACATATTATCCTTTGCTTTTGAGTATTCATCCCAGCGATTCACTGATTCTAGATCCATGGGGCTTAATTTCCAGCCCTTTGTAGGATCTGCGGCACGGGCTTTGAATCTTTTCATTTGTTCTTCTGCACTAACTGAGAACCAATACTTGATCAACTGAGTGCCTGAGCTAATAACCATTCGTTCGAATTCTGGACAGGTTTGTAAAAAGTTTACATACTGTTTTTCTGTACAGAAGCCCATAACCCTTTCAACTCCTCCCCGATTATACCAGCTTCGGTCAAATATAACTATCTCCCCTGCGGCAGGAAGATGGGTAATATACCTTTGGTAATACCATTGTGTTTTTTCACGTTCTGTAGGTGCAGCAAGAGCTACAATCTTACAATGCCTAGGGTTTAAATGTTCGGTAATTCGTTTTATGGTACCTCCTTTACCGGCAGCATCGCGTCCCTCAAAAATAATAGCAATTTTTTTACCGGTTTCTATAACCCAATCTTGTAGTTTTACCAATTCGATCTGAAGTTCCTGCAGTTGAGTTCCATATCGTTTGTTGAATTCCTTCTTATCACTCATATAAATATTCTTCTTTTTTTAACTGATGATAAAATATCTGTTTAATCTTTTATAAGATTGTCGTAATTAATCTAACGAAATTACTTCAAACAAAAAATACAACTTACATTACACCTAGGATATATAGTATATAACCTCGAATGCTTCTGTTAACCAGTCCCATCAAGATATTTAGTAATGAATAGCTATTTATTTTTTTCATTATCAATTCTATTTATAATGAACTCAATCATACGGTCTTCCCCTTTTTCTGAATTGTATTCTGATCGAAGATTATGGCCAAAAAGCCTAGCGGCTAACTGCCAAAATCCAGCACTTAAAATATTTCTAAAATCTTTTATTATGGTATAAGATGTTCTACTAGTTTCCCTGTCAACTAATCTAATTAATATCCTTCCCTGGCTCTTTGTTAGTTTTCTCATGGAAAGACCATATTTTGATATTAATTCTTTTTCAATTTTTGAGAATATTTTTCTCTTTTTCTGATATCTGATTAAACCTGAATACTGATCGAGGCTATCTATTATATTATCATATTCAATAAGTAAATTTGATATTTTCTTGGCATAGGGATAAACTTTTCTAACATTTTTTTCTAATCTTACATACCTTTTTCTTGATTTATTATTTTTTCCTATAACACGAACAAGTTCCATTGGAATTGATTCATTTTCTAAATATACTATTTTCGTCACTTCGCTATATGGTAAAGTGATAACTCTGTAACCAATTAATGAAAAAGTAATTCGATCATTCTTTTCAAATATATTCAAATTACAAATGCCGTTATTATCTGTTGTTGCCCCTTTCTGATTAGAATAAACATTAACATTTTCAAGTGGTTTACTTGTTTGCGCATCTCGTATAATTATTGTTTGTCCCGGAACAACTGAAATGATGAAAAAGAAAATTAAAAGGGACATCTTAGCTAAAAGGAACAGCTTATTTCTAAATACATTGAGTTAATCTCTTTATTCAATACCTATCAGTCCACAAAGAAAAACCCCACAAATATGGGGTTTTATTATAAATAAAAAATTAAACCTATTTTAATAAAACCATTTTTCTAACTTTATCAAAATTACCTGCACGGAGTTTGTAAAAATACATTCCTGTACTAACATCATTACCAAATTTATCTGTCCCATTCCAGATAATGGATTTATAACCGGGATCCTGGTATGTATCCACAAGAGTTGCTATTTCATGGCCTAGAATATCATATACAGCTAAATGAACCCTCCCAGCGATGGGAATACTGTATTCCAGATAAGTTGATGGATTAAATGGATTGGGATAGTTTTGACTTAAATTGAATACCAATGGCAGTGCTAAGTTATCTTTTATAGAAAGAGCTTCATCTACTGTTAAATATAAATTCACTGTATCTTTTTCATCTGTATTCATACTCTGTACTACAACTTTTGATTCATAAACTGCGGGTTCCAAATCAATGGCATTAATTGAAATATCGAACTCTGATGTTTCCATATAATTAATATACCCGGAACCTTCCGAGCTGATCCATGTTGGTATTACTCCTAATCGTATATCGTCCAGAGCTACGCCCGAAGCCCAATTACCATTATCATTGGAATGAAATGCTAAATCAACAATATCACCAGCATATGCATTTAAGTTTATTGTCTCCTGTATCCATTCTTCATCATTGCCCTCCCAATAGCCTAGATTTAAGAGTTCAGTTGAAGTCTCCCAATTATCTGTTGTAATTAGTACATGAAAACTTTGGCTGAAACCCGCTGTGAAATACCTCAAAAATGATAAACTTATATGCGCATCTGGTAATTGGATAGGACCAGTAAAAAGCATATCATTTGAACCATCACTATTGCAGGCATCATCATTCGTAGCAATGTAGTAACCATCACCAGCAGGAATATTGAAATAGGTAGTTGATGCATTATCAGAAATGAACCAGCCCGGGTTTTCACAATCGGCGTTTGTGACAGTACTCCAACCAACAGGAAGAAAACCATCATCAAAACCAATATCAAATTGAAAATCAGTTCCCATATACGACTGGTAACTGAGTACAGAACCTTCTTCACCGTTATTGGTTATACCGATAGAAATCGTTGACAAACTATCATTAGGCAAATTCATTTCAATGATTTCATCTGATAGTAAGATAGAAGGTACATTTGCATTTTGAATATTTATTTTTCCATTATTGATATCAAAAAATATATTATCGGATGCACGAATCATTAATCTGGTAGAATCTGTAGGTATAGTTGGTGGAATCGTAAAAGTGTATGATCCGGTATTTGGGATAGATTCAGCGATAATAAAATTAAAATTTCCATCCCCATTTAAAGAAAGTAAAATATCAACAGCTTGGCAGTTTACGCCATTAGGATTGTCTGTATTAGCAACATCCCATGTTATAGTCTCATCCGAGCCAACTTCCCATACAGTAGAGTCTGATTGTGATGTTATTCTAAATGGTCCTGCTATGCCATCAACGAAAAATTTAAGATTTTTATGATTTAGAGTGCCTGCAAAAGGATCATTTGTTCTCACAACAAGTCGCATATTCATTTCTCTTGTTGCAAAAGGTAGTTTTTCTACAATCTGATTTATCCCCGTGTATATATCAATACCATATTTTTCATATTCATTATCTAATAATACTTCCATATCTGGGAAAACTCTTTTATATCCATTGGAGTGAGGGGTAATTGGTGTGGATAATGCACCTTGGTCTGGTAAGAAAAATGGAACATCAGTACTGTTTGGATCTGCTGAATAAGGTTCATCAGCGCTATCATTGGATTCCCAGTTATATGTATAGCTATCAT
>PBKF01000026.1 GCA_002722105.1 Fidelibacterota bacterium | reverse complement strand
TTATCAGAAAAATTTTTATCAGATAAAATAGTACCACGGGTATCCGGTAGAGTTAAAAAATAGTCTATACCCCAGACGAATCGTAAATCACCATTTTTCCATTCATTTATATGCTGTAGTTGTGCACTGAATTTTTTTGATCTATCATAAATTATACTTCCTGTCGCAAGGTTACGCGTTGGTCGTTCTGGATCACCAGAATAACTAGTATTTAAATAACTTTGTAAAAAGAAATTCTTATATCTTGCTTTGGCTTGATAATAGCGGTAGATCCAACCATCCGCAAGATAACGTGCGATTCCAGTAATATTAATATTGCGTGCCCATGCATATCCATGTGATAAACTCATAGTGAGATCTGAGTTGGGTTCCCAGTCTAAGCGAAGATCATATCTATAATTTCTTACTTTGAATTCTGGGAAGTCATCTATCCCATCATCGTTTGCATCTGGATAAATATGTGGTAGCCCTCCGTAATCAATCGAAAAATCTTTTTCATCTTTTTCATCTACACCTATTTCCCCTATACTTGGTTTTCCATTCTCATCTAAATCGTTGAATTCAAATTGATCCCATTGACCATTCCCGTTTAAATCTGTGTAAGATTCTCCATCCCAAGTACCATTACCTTCACCATAATCATTTGTATTGCGTGTTAAATCTAAACCAAAATCTGCAAATAGCTCAGCATTGGTATAAGAGCCATCACCATTTAAATCAGTAAATGGCTCTCCAGAATCATATGATCCATTTTCATTTGAATCTATAAAAGGTTCAGAATCGTCCCAAATACCATTATCATTAGAATCAAAAAAAATTTCTGAAGAAGGAAAGCCATTTCCATCAAAATCTTCAAAATCTTCTTCTGGAACATCCCAGGGCTTATTGTTTGCATCAATATATAGACCCCAATCCCCGTCATCATCTAATCCATTTGATCCCCAGTCATCATCATAAATTCCATTTTGGTTTGTATCAAAAACAATATTTCCTTCTGAATCATATTTATATTCTCCAAACCCAAACTTGTGAGTGGAATCCATCACAGACCAGACTGAATCAGGACTGGAAAAAACTGAAAGATATGGATCACCCGTAATTGAACTTCCAAATCTGTCCAACCATGCACTTCCTATTTCATCTGCCTCATCAATCAATCCATCTCTATCGTTATCAACACCATCATACCAAGCTTCAGGTTCATCATCAATCCCAAGATCAATCCCTTCATCAATTGCACCATCCCCATTATTATCAATACCATCTGCATAAACTTTTCCTATCTGATCTTCAGTGACAAACCAAAGGACTATGCCATTTTCTAATATATATCGATTAAATTCATCATTAATTGCTTCATCCACCATTTCTTGGGTAATTAATGGTGATCCAGCTTCTCCCCCGGACGCTGCGATATAGTCTCCCCAATAATTTCCGATCCAACTTTCTTTTGCCCCTTCAACAGCACCTACCATCTCTTGGGTGAACCTTGGAGAGCCTGATTCACCTAATTGGCCACCACGGTCGATACGGTCATGTTTCAGATTTGGTCGGCCAATAAATACAGGATCATGACCTTCATATTCATCTTCATTATAATGTGTCCAATCCTGTCCTGCCAGTGCGACTCCGGAAACTTTAAATCCAAAGTCGCCAAATTTATGTGCTGTACGAAAGGTAAGCTTTTTCAATAAATCAGTATCCGTCTGGCTCAGTAAACCACCTTGAATATTGATACTCGTTCCTTGAGTGCGAATAGGGGAGGATGTTACTATATTTAATACACCGCTATGGGCATTAGGTCCGTAGAGTGCTGATGCCGGCCCCAATACAACCTCAATTTGTTCCACATCTTCAAAGGAAACAGGAATTACATTGTATGCTGTAAGCCTCAGAGAAGGTACATTTGCCATGCGTCCGTCTGTTAAAGTTAAAAGACGAGAGCTAAAGGAAGAATTAAAGCCTCGAGCAGTCATATTATAACTGTCAATACCGGATTGAGTGAAATCAATACCTTTCGTCCCTTTTAAATAATCCCCCAAATTAGTATTGCTTTCTCTTCGAATTTCCTTTTTTGAAATAACCGAAATAGCAGCAGGTGCATCTTCCACTCTTTCTCTTCGTCTCGATGCAGTTACTACATAAGTCTCCATTTGAATTGTTTCTGGTATTAATTCCAGATCTTGAGTAAGGGTTTTACCCACTTCAACAACCAAATCAATTTTGAGGTTTTCATACCCAATATAAGTAACCATGAGAGTGTATTCACCCGGATCTACTTGCAAAATAGTATATTGACCATCGGTACTCGAAGCAGCTCCCTGTGCTGTGCCTTCCAGTACGACATTGGCACCCATGAGTGGTGAACCGTCAGTTTTATCTAAAACTTTTCCTGTAATGGTACCGTTTTGGGCAAAACTAGACCCACTAATTATGAACAGAGTTATTATTATTTTTCTTAATGGATTCATATTAGATACTGAACAGCCCCGTAAAAAACGAGGCTGTTCAGATTATTTTTTAGACTTCAATAAGGGAAAGCATTATTTCAATAACAGCATTTTTCCTTTTTGAATTCGATTATCGGAACGTACTTCATAGAAGTATACACCGCTCGGGACTTTATTCCCAAAATGATCAGTTCCAAACCAAGAGATATTATAGGTGCCGGCATCCAAACCTCCATTATGAAGTTTGGTCACTTCCTGACCTAAGATTGAATAAATCGTGATTTGTACATCAGAAAATTTCTCCGTAGCAAACTTAATTTGCGTTGAAGGGTTGAATGGATTCGGATAGTTGCCATAGACTTCAAATTTTTGAGCTATTGGTGCATCTTGGTCCATTGCTAATTGAGTATTTCCCCAAAATGTATTTACACGTTGGGTAGTATTATCTGGAATACAATTGTTATCAACTTCCATTACCAATCTGCCTGTTTCATCATAGTCATTATAATCCCAACCGGAATCATCTACTCCACATCCATCTTCATCTGGACAAGCATTCTCAACACCTATTAGAGTGAGGGTTGGTCCAGCTTCCATTACGTCTAAACAGGCCATTGGATCACCATAATAGGCGAAACATTCATTAAACCAAGCAGTGAGTGTATCTCCAACACCTGCGGCAACAGCATCTGCATAAGGATCATCAAGATAAATTTCAGCAACTGAATCTGCAGCTGCAGTCGCAGAAAGATTTACGTCATTAGTTGCGGTAAACCATTCTTCAAATACACCTGAGAACCAACCAGCAGCTTCCATAAAGTTATAGGTAAAGAAATAACCTGTAGGAGCTAAAGGCTCATCTCCACTAAATGGTAAACCATCATCACCAACTGGGTCGAACAAATATCCGTGATTAACTTCAACTAAACCTGCAGGAATTGTGTCTCCAAAGATTGGATCAATTTCATAACTATCTGGGTTTTCAGGATCAATTGGATGCCCTTGGCCACCTATCATTGGGGCAGAAAGAGTAGTATCACCAGTCCATCCTAGTTCATACCAAAGGCTGGTATCAGGATGCAACCAGGCAAGGTAATCATCCATATTCCCAATTGTAACTGTATCGCCTGGTGAAACAGGAACTCCAGTCCAACCATTTAATTGACCATCTTCATTTACCCCAAGTCCACTTGCTGTGCCATCATGGGCTTCCCAATAAATTTCAAGTGCTGCAGGTGTTGTATGTTCAGCATCTGTATAATCAAGAGTAACCATACCCCAGTTTTCCATATCTGTACCTACACCGTAATCTTGACCATACTGTCCATTCACAAGATCTGGTGCACCGAATTGAGCAAAAACTGAGGACAAAGAAATACCCCAGCCCATTGAATGCGCATATGGATGATCTGGATCATCAGTGTGATCAAATCCAGGTGTGCTTGTCCATGTTCCTGCTTCAGAAACATCTGGTACTGTCGCATATGTAGAGCAATCTATTGTTTCGGTTGTTGGATACGTACTCCCCTCATTGATTGTGAATGTTCCACCATCATTAAGATCCACATTCATTCCAACGCCCTGCCAGGCCAGAAGAGCCTCATTTATCAATGGTACGAGTACAACTGCGATGGTATCACCAACTTCATACTCTACCAATGTGTGAGTATAACCATAGCCAGCAGCTGCTGCTGCTGAACTAGGCCATGATGCAGTCACTTCATAGCCTGCTTCTGCTGAATCTTCAGGACTGTCAAATTCACGTACTTCGTACGTGTATTCAACAATAGCCGCACCCAATTGCCAATTGGCTTGAATACTTTGGGAAAACAAAAGTCCCATAAAAAGTATTGTTGGAAGGAAATATTTGAGCATTTTATTCATATTGCTTCTCCTTATTATGTTAGATTAATGAGAGAGAGTCTCTCGTTCTTTTATATAGAACGTACGCAGGAAACTATAAATACCATTGATAGAATTCAAAGACTTTTCCAAAACAGATTATTTAGGTCTTTTACTTTTTTCATAGCTATGTTTTCCCCACCATATCCATAAAGAATAAAGAAAGATAATACTGCCGAGAACAAACATAATTTCTCGGATAATCCAAATAACTACATCATTCATGATGGTTGGCGACTTTTGCTTATTGCCTTTAAATTCATCACTTAAATTAACCTCATTATCTTATTTTATCTCCACTGGAAATTATAAATGAAAATTGCTGTATTAGTAAAGCAAGTTCCAAGCTCAGAATCTGCTTTAACCATTTCTGATGATCAAAGCTGGATTGATGAAAATCAAGTTACCTATGCTATAAATCATCCAGATAACTTTGCTATTGAAGAAGCGTTATTGATCAAAGAAAGAATCGGTGATGGAGAAGTAGTAGTCGTCAGTCTTGGGCCAGATCGAACCCGAAAGGTAATCCGTGAAGGACTCGCAAAAGGAGCTGATAGGGGAATTCATTTGCAGGAACATAGTCCTATTGAAACAGACCCTTTATCCATTGCGAAAAGCTTTGCATCTGTACTGGATGATGAAAATTTTGATCTTATTTTGACAGGTTTACAATCTGATGATACTGGGATGGGGCAAACAGGTGTTTTATTAGGGGAAATGCTTGGAATGTCAACCGCAACTTTAGCAATTGAAACTGATATTCAAAAGGGATCAATCCGTGTTAAAAGAGAATTAGAGTCCGGGTGGTTCCAGTGGATTAAATTGCTTCTGCCTGCATCAATCAGTATTCAGTCTGGTTTAAATACTCCGCGTTACCCTTCATTGAAAGGCATTATGGGTGCAAAAAAGAAAGAATTAAAAATTGTAGCTCCAGAAGATCACCAAGTTGACTCCAAAACTCAAACGATTGACAAAATATTTGTTCCTAAAACGACCAAGAAGACCGTAGTGATAGAAGGGGATGCAGATACTTCTGTCACACGTATTGTTGAAATTTTAAAATCAGATTTAAAGGTTTTGTAAAGAATGGATATTTTAGTTGTACTTGAAGATAACCATGGCTCACTACATCGAATGAGTAAAGAGGCGGTCTCAGGAGCTCAGCAAATGGGTGGTAAAGTAACGGCTCTTGCCATTGGGGCCAATGCAGAATTTTTAGCAAATGAACTAAATCATATAGGTTTTTCAGAAATAATTATTATCAATCATGATCTGGTTTCATCTTATAATGCGGATGGTTATGCGGAAGTTATAAAGCAGGTAGTTGAAGCTGAGGGACCAAGATATATTGTTGCAGGACATACTTACCAAACTCGTGATTTTATGCCTCGTGTCAGTGCAAAATTAGACATACCATTTATTCCTGATGTTATTTCCATCAATGATGGTTATGTAAAACAAGTTTTGAATGCAAAATTTAATGCAGTCTGCTTTTCTTCTGCTCAACAAGCGATTATAAGTTTTCAATCTGCTGCATTTAACGAAGATGATATTTTTTCTGGGGCTGGCTCATCACGGATTTTTAATGTTAATTTAGGTTCATCTGTTATTCAAGTAGAATCAGAAGAGCCATTTCAAGAAGCGGCAGGAGATGTAGACATCGAGGTCGCAGAATTGCTTGTTTCTATTGGTCGTGGAATTGAGAATGAAGAGAATGTACAAATGGCCTTTGATTTGGCGTTAGCTCTTGGGGCTGAAGTTGTTGCAAGCCGTCCAGTAGTAGATTCCGGATGGGTTGATGGATTTAGGCAAGTTGGAAGTTCAGGACACAATGTAGCACCAAAACTTTATTTTTCCCTTGGCGTTTCCGGTGCAATACAGCATGTTGTGGGGATGAAAGGTTCAAAAAGTATCATAGCAATTAACAAGGATCCGGTAGCACCTATTTTTGAAATAGCGGATTATGCCGTTGTTGGTGATCTTTTAGAAATTGTACCTAAACTGATTGAGGTATTAAAAGGATAATCAAAAATCTTGATGGATAACATTACCTTTTCTGTTCCCGAAAAATTAATTCTTGCAGCATTAACCCTTGGAGCATTGAGTTCATTTTGCTATGAGGTGAACCGCCGGATTATTATCATTCGAAAAGGGCTTGGCTCTCTACCATTCGATCGAATTCCTGAAAGGCTTTTTCGTGTTTTTAGAGAAGTTTTTCTCCATGAAAAAGTAATACGTGAACGGCCTTTTCCCGGATTCATGCATGCTCTGGTTTTTTGGGGATTTCTTGTATTTGGTCTGGTTACTTTAGATCATTTCGCTATTGGTTTTCATAAACCTATTCTATCTGAGTCCGCACACCATAACTACTCATTGATTGTTATACCATTTTCCATATTAGTGATTTTTGGGATTATTTCGTTGGCTTACCGACGTTTTATAACACGACCAAAATCATTAGGAGATTTATCTCCAACTTCAGGTTTGGTGACAGTATTTATTGTGATCTTAATGTTAACCTATTTATTGGGTGAAATGGGAATTTCTTCTACTCTATGGAAAATAAATTGGTGGATTCACAGTGTTGTGATTCTTGCTTTTTTGATATTAATTCCTCGAAGTAAACACCTACACCTGGTTTTAGGGCCATTCAATATTTTCTTCAAGCCATTTACGCAGCCGGAGCACACGCCGGTGCATATCGATTTAGAAGGAGATGAAGATGAATTAGATTCTATGCTCACGAGCCTAAACAAATTAACTCAAAATCAGGCATTAGATATTTTTTCCTGTGTGGAGTGTGGACGTTGTACAGATGTTTGTCCTGCGAATAGAGGTGGGGGTATTTTGGATCCAAAACATCATTTTATAATGGATCTTCGTGCGCCTCTTCTTGAAGAAAAGGATGTGACTGTTTTGGATCGTGTAAACATTGAAGCAGGATGGGAGTGCACAACCTGCCAAGCATGTACGGAAGTTTGTCCTGTTGGTAACCATGTTGAAAAATCTGATGAGATCAGGCGCTTAGAAGTTTTAGTAGAAGGACGAGTCCCACAAGAATATCAAAAATTATTTACCAACCTTCAGGAAACAGGCAATACGGAAGGTGCGTCTTCCAGCGCATTTGCAGATTCATTTCCCACTTATACATCAGATAAAGATTATGTATTATGGCTTGGATGTTTTGCCCGTCATGGATTGGATCCAAATTTCAATAAATCGGTAGAAAATTTCACAAAAATTCTTGATGTTGCAGGTGTGACTTATGGTGTTCTGGCCGAGGAACATTGTAGCGGTGATCCTGCTAACCGGTTAGGGGATAAACTTACCTACACGATGCTTCGAGAACATAATCTAGAACAACTTTCAGAAACGAAAAAAGTAGTAACCCTCTGCCCACATTGTGCAGTTAATCTTGGTAAAGAATATTCAAATTATGGAGAAGTAAATTACACAGTTGAACATCACACCCAAGTGATTGGTAGATTAATTGATGAAGGGAAGATCAAAGTCCAAATGGGTGAAAACGGAAAGGTTACTTATCATGATCCCTGTAACCTTTCAAGAATGTTAGATATTGTTGATGAACCACGAACTGCTATTCAGGCTGTATCATCAGATTATCAGGAAATGGAGGAGTATGGCCGCAATACATTATGCTGCGGTGCAGGTGGTGCTTTATGGTGGAAAAAAGAGACTCAAGGTCGTACACATCTTGTAAGAGCAGAGCAGGTGATAGAATCAAAAGCTGATACTGTTGTTACCGGCTGCAATTTTTGTTATGGTATGATGAAACAGGGCTTAGGACCCATGATGCCTGAAGGTCGCGATGAAGTCCAGGTAAAAGATGTAGCTGATATTGTAGCAGACAATCTAATATAGGCCTTCATAAAGATAATATTTATATATTAATTATAAAAAACTGAATCCAAAATTCACATAAGTCTAGGACAAGGTTCAACTAAACTAAAAAATAGATTTCACTTTTGATTTGAAAGAAAACTTTGAATTGCATGCCAGTACTTGGATGCGAAGCTGATTGTATTATGACCTGTATTATTAATAATCAAATATTCACTTGGTCCTCTCCATGCTTCAACCAAATTTAATGAAAGATCATTAGAAATAATTTGATCTTCCGAACCTATAAGAGTAAGCATAGGAGAGGTAATATTGGGTGCAATTTCATCCGAGAGAAAAGGGTGTCTGAGTAACAACTTAATGGGAAAAATAGGATAGTGCTTTTTTGCGACATTCACAAGATTATCAAAAGGTGTTACCAAAATCATTCCTTTTACTGATCTCTTGCTTCCAACATGCACTGCAACTGCAGACCCAAGACTACGGCCCATTAAGAATATATTTGATGGCTCAATATTGTAATTATTTGTAATGTGATCAAAAATAAATAATGCATCTGAAAAAAGAACATCTTGTCCTGGCCAGCCTTCACTTTTACCGTAACCACGGTAATTCACAAATAACATTGAATAATCACCGAATTTTTTTAAATCATGCAGATTTTGTGAAACTTCCTCTGCGTTTCCACCATAATAAATAATTAATGGTTTAATAGGCTGAAGTTCCTTTTGAATAAACCAGCCGTGGAGAGACAGGCCATCATGCATGAAGGTGATTTCATGCATCTCAAATTGTTTTAAAAAAGAAATCTGGTGTTCTGCAATTTTCCGGGGAAAAAAAATAAAAGAGGATTGAGCAAAATATAAAATACCACAAATGATGATATAAAAAGAAGTTATTAAAATTAGAAAAGAACCCAAGGGCAATTTCATGATTTTATTTGTTCTGATATTTCCAATGATCTTAACCGATTAATAGCAGCAGCAATTTCAAATTTACGAGGTCTTGAAAAATTTCCGGGGTGTTTTTCCTTTTTATAAAATGGATCTAAAGAATCCAGACCATTATTATTGAAATATTCATCCAAAGCATCAACAATTTCCCTGAGCGTTACTTTATTTCTTACCATTTTTTCTGATGCAAAATAAATTGCATAAGCAATTGCACGAGTTTGGCTTGTTTCCACCAATTGATCTACAAAGCGAAGGTCTATGGTTTCAGTACCAAAAATAATTTTATCTTGCTCTTGTACTCTGATTTTTACTTTTTTTCTTCCATGGGATGCATCAAAACTTGACGCTTCCGGTATTCTGCCAGAAATTACAAACATAGCTTTTAAACTTTCTGCTTGTCGTTGAGTTGGGTGATCTTGCATAATAGTTAATGTCTCTTTGGTAACATTATGAGGTAAATAATCCTCCATTTTAATGACTGTATCGGCTACGTCAAAATAATCACCGGATCCTCCCATGACCAAAACTGTAGACACGCCGTTGTATTCATACAATTCACGAACACGGTCAATAAAGGGTGTGATCGGTTCCTTAGTTTTATGAATCAGTTTTTGCATCCGTGCATCCCTGACCATAAAGTTTGTTGCAGAAGTATCTTCATCTAATAAAAGAAGATTACACCCTATTTCCATTGCTTCCATAATATTGGTTGCCTGGCTTGTGCTACCGCTTGCATCTTTGCTACAAAAAGATTCGGTGCTGATATCCCGTGGTAGGTTTGTAATAAAAGGGTCAATATTGACATTCTTTATTTGACGACCATCTTCTGATCTAATTTTTACGCATTTAGGATCTGTGATCACGTATTCACGCCCATCGCCGAGGATGTGCGGATAAATACAACGTTCCAATGCCTTTAATAAGGTGGACTTACCATGATAACCGCCTCCAACGATTAAAGTGACGCCATTCGGAATGCCCATGCCAGAAATATATTTTTGGCCATCCGATAGTGGGTTCTTTAATTCATATGTCGTTTCAAGAGATTTAGGTGATTGAAATTCCACAACTTTACTTTCAGATAGAGGTTTATCGCTTATGCCGGAAGCTCTTGGTAAAATGGATCCATTGGCTACAAAAGCAGACAAATTTTTATCATTAAGTTGACGGCGAATTGATTCCTGGTTTTCGATACACTCCACAAATTGGGTACAGGTTGATTGATCTATATTTTTCCACTTAAGAGATTGTTCAACAATTTTTGGAATTTCATAGCATAGAATTCTAATCGCTTCATGTCCCAAAATCCTTCTTCCGGAAGCAGGAAAGCCAATTTGTAATCGGGCATCGATCCAATTTTCTGTGATAAAAATTGCTGTTCTTTCTAAAACTTCCTGTCCACCTACGTCTATAAAAATTAATCCGCTTTTTCCGGTACCTTTTTTTGGTGTTGTTGTTTTTTTAATTTTATCTTTTACGACTCGCGCGACAAAATCTTCTAAGGCTATTTTACGGATAGGATTTTTCCAAAGGTGTGATGGGAATTCTGAAATTTTACTCATAACCCGTAGACGTATTTTGGAAGGCTCGGCAAAAGGATCTCCCTGAACATGATCAATAAATAATTTAAATTCCCGGAAAGCAAATTGGCCTTGAATTTTTTTATAGGCCTTGTAACCGAGACGGTCTATTTTAGTAAGAGTATTTCTTAATTGGTGGTTGTTTAACATAATGTCAAACAATAAGGAAAAAAGTTTACTTTAGCAAAACTAATTTTTGTACAGATCGATTTTGTTTCGATAACAATTCAACGAAATAAATACCGCTAGAACATTTTGATGAAGAATTCAATCGAGGGGGATGAGCCGAATACCTGCTTCTTTTGCATGGTCGATGATTCGGTCATCACGATAGAATTCAGCATAATAGATAGTTTTAATTCCTGCATTTGCAATCAACTTAAAGCAGTTATAACAAGGGGAAGCTGTAACAAAAATTTCTGAACTATTTATTTCTACTCCATTTTTGGCAGCCTGCGCAATGGCATTTGCTTCAGCATGAGTTGTTCGTACGCAATGGCCGTCAACCATTTCATGACCTACTTCATCACAGTGTGCAAGACCTTTAATGCTGCCGTTATACCCAGTAGATAAAATTGTCTTTTCTCTGACGATAACTGCTCCAACATGCTTCCGATCACAGGTAGAGCGGGTTGCGACTTCAATAGCAATATTCATGAAATATTTTTCCCAACTGACTCGTTCATTTTTCATTATTCAATATCTTTTTTATTAAAGATTTTAACAGCATACTTTGGTTCGCCATAATAAATTTTATCCGCTGCCTGTGCAAGACGAGCAGTTAATATTAAATAGGCCCAGGTAGGCACCATCACACTTGCACAACCCTTAATAATGACTTTTTCATTTTTGTACTGCTCAAAATCATGTTCACTTATCATATGGCGAAATGATTTTTCACGAATAATGCCATTATCTAAAAAGTCGTCTAANAGAATTGTTTTCATTNCTAAAAATNACCTATAATAGTTTTAAGTGCCGTACAAAATTTGTCTATCTCTGATTCGTCATTATANATGTAAAAACTGANTCTTGCTGTAGCNGTTTCGCCTAGAGTTTCTAATAAAGGTTGAGCACAATGATGTCCNACACGAATCGCTATATTATCTTCATTTAAAAACTGGGCTAAATCATGTGGATGAATATTTTTAATGTTAAAACTAATTACACCGCCACGGTTTTTTGCATTACCATGAATTCTGAGACATTCAATTTCATTCAATTTAGTTAAGGCGTATTGAGTTAATTGCTTCTCATGGGACTCAACAGCAGCCATGCCGATTCCTTCTAAATAATCAATCGCTGCTCCGAGACCAACTGCCTGGGCAAAATTGGGTGTGCCAGCTTCAAACTTATATGGAATATCATTCCAGGTAGATTTTTCCATCGTAACGGTATTGATCATCTCACCGCCGCCCATGAATGGTTCCATTTCATTTAATAAATCAGTTTTTCCCCATAAAACACCAACCCCCGTTGGCCCCAACATTTTATGACCGGAGAATGCATAATAGTCACATCCCAATTCATGAACATTGACAGGTATATGAGAAGCACCCTGTGCGCCGTCAACAATAAAAATTGCACCGACATTTTGAACCAATTTTGCAATTTTTTTTATTGGATTAATAGTGCCTAGTATATTAGACATATGGGTCAAGGAGACAATTTTTGTATTGTGTGTGAAATATTTGTCCGGTTCAGAAATATCCAATTCGCCTGAATTATTTATCGGTATAAAGTTTAGAGTCGCACCAGTTCGCATAGCAGCCAATTGCCAAGGTACAATATTGGAATGATGTTCCATTTCTGAGATCAGAATTTGATCACCAGGCCTTAGGTTATTTCCAATTGACCAAGCCAATAGATTGATTGACTCTGTTGTGCCGCTTGTGAAAACAATTTCTCTATCTGATTGTGAATTTATAAAGTTGGCTACTTTTTTTCTGGCTGTTTCATATCGATTTGTTGCTTCACTGCCAATATCATAAAGAGCGCGGTGCACATTAGCGTTCGCTTCTTTGTAGAGTGAATCAACTGCATCCAGAACAGTTTGAGGTTTTTGCGATGTGGCTGCATTATCAAAATAGATTAATTCAGAGTTAGAAAAAATAGGGAAATCTTTTTTAATATCTTTTGGTGTAAACATAATTATCCAGTTTATTCCTTATAATCTACTTTTCGCACCCTTAGGTTTTTTATACTTTACAATGATTTTACAGCATGCCTAATTCAAGCTGTGCTGCTTCACTCATCATATCTCTATTCCACTGAGGCTCCCAGACCAATTCAACTGACACGTCTTCGACGCCGTCCAGTCCTTTCACTTTACGATCCACTTCTCCAGCGATTACAGGGCCCATACCGCATCCCGGTGCAGTAAGAGTCATTTTGATTTTGACCATTTTATCTTCATTCAGATCAGAAATGTCCATGCCGTAGATAAGTCCCAGTTCCACAATATTTACAGGAATTTCAGGGTCGTAACATGTTCGAAGTTGGTCCCAGATTTGGCTTTCCAAGTCGCCTCTTGTTTTGGATGTTTCATCTATTTTCGAGATTTCAAATCCCAATGCATCTGCATTTTCTTCTGTGATTTGAACCATATTCCCATTGATAAGAATTGTATAATTCCCACCTAAAGCTTGGGTGATTCGGACTAAATTTCCAGCCAATAACTTAACTTCATCACCTGATGGAACCATGTAAGCATCTACATCTCTTAGTAATCTAATCGCTTCGTTTGGCACTTGGTTCATTTTACAATTTCCTGAATTTTCTGGATAGCACTGAAAAATCCATTCGTCCGTTGACTGGTGACAGCACCATCCAGACCAACGGAGCTCAAAATGTCATTACAGTTTACGGATAAAATATCTTTTGGTATTTGATTATTAAATATTCTCTCTAATAAGGAAAGTAACCCCTTTACAATCATTGCGTCAGAGTCGGTTCTAAAGACATAGGTGTTATTCTCATTTCTGGAACCTAATACCCAAGCTTGGGATGTACAGCCGTAGATCTTATTTTCTTCAACCCTTTCCAACTCATTCAAACCTTCTGATTCAATTGCCATATCCATAAGTTGAACAAATTTGTCTTTCGTATTATCAAATATTGAAAACAGGTCGTTCAATTCCTTTAAATTTTCCTGGATAGTCATCCGGTTGTATTCTTTCTAAGCCAATTTTCAAACTGATTTGTGATAAATGCCCGCACTGATTCTTGCTTTATTTTATCCATTAATTCATTGGCAAACCCATTGACCAATAATGCCTTTGATTCCATGAGATCTAATCCTCGGGATCGTAAATAAAATAGGGCATTATCATCTAAAGCACCTATAGTAGAACCGTGTACACATTTTACATCATCGGCATAAATCTCTAATTGTGGATTAGAATTCATTAGAGTATTATTAGATAACAATAGATTTTTATTATTTTGGGTAGAATCTGTCTTTTGAGCATTTTCCCTTACGATAGTTTTTCCAACAAAAACACCTTTAGAGGAATCTTGGAGAACCGATTTAAAATTTTGAGAACTGGTGCAATGAGCTACTTTGTGATCTGTAATGATATGGTGATCTAAATGTTGTGAATTGGTAGAAAGAGCTAACCCTGATAAATCGCAATTTGCACCTTCACCTTTTAAATCCGCTCGAATATTGAGTCTACTCAATTTTCCACCCTCAGCAAATTGAAAAAATGAATATTGGCTGTCAACCCCTTGTTCAATATTGAGATTCGCCATGTTGATGAATTCTTGTGAATTTGATTGAATACGGATGTGATCCAATTGAGCATTTTGGCTTAGAGCAATGTGTGTGGAACTATTTTGAAAAAAGGCCTGGGCATCTCCCAAATGATGTTCAATAAAAATAGCAGATGCGGATTTACCTAAATCAAAATGGACAATGGGGGAGACCATCAAATTTTCTTTACCTGAAGAAATAAAAAGGAATCTGATGGGTTTTTCAATGACGGTATTTGGTGAAATAACTAGAGACAAACCGCTATCCATAAACGCAGTATTCAAAAGATCAAATGGAGAATTTGCAGGATAATTAAACTGCCAATTTTTCATTTCCAAATATTCCAGACCTGTCAAGAGTTGAACACCTTTAGGTATAGTTGAAATATTTCGTTGAAAATGGCCATTATAAAAAATTATATCAGTAGCATCGGCCATCTCAAATTCTGATAAATCCAACTTTTCTTTTGGTGCATCTTGAACATCTGAAATTTTAAAATTCTTTTTTGTAATAGCTGATAAATTAGTGAAACGCCAATCTTCCCATTTTTGTGTTGGAAATCCTGTGTCAAGGAATTTTGAAAAAGCATCCTTTCTAATGGGATGAACTTCTTTCGAGAAATATTCCCGATTCATTAGTTTTTCAAATTCAGTTTGATAGTGTGTGAGATTCATGAAGCTAACCAACTATATCCTTTATCTTCCAACTCCAAAGCTAAATCTTTACCACCGGAACGAACAATTTGTCCATCAATTAAAACATGAACGTGATCAGGCTCAATGTATTTTAATAATCGCTGATAATGAGTAATGACAAGAAATGACCGATCTTCATTTCGATATTGATTCAGACCATTGGAAACAATTTTTAGAGCGTCAATGTCCAATCCGGAATCAGTCTCATCCAGAATGGCCAGAGTAGGTTCGAGCGTCAACATTTGTAATATTTCATTCCGCTTTTTTTCTCCGCCCGAAAAACCTTCATTCACAGCACGCTGGAGGTAATTTGTATCTATATCCACTTGATTCAGTTTTTCTTTAACCAGCTTTAAAAATCCTGCAGCATCTAATTCTTTTTCACCCTGATATTTACGCTTCGCATTCAGGGCCGCTTTTAGAAAATAAGTATTATTTACGCCTGGAATCACAACCGGATATTGAAATGACATGAAAATACCAGCCAGGGATCTGTCTTCTGGTGACCAATCTAAAATAGATTCACCAAAATAAAGAATATCGCCTTTTGTAATATTGTAACCATCACGGCCTGTAATGACATTTGAAAGTGTACTTTTACCGGATCCATTTCGCCCCATAATGGCGTGCATTTCACCGGGGTTAATAAACAGATTGATCCCTTTTATTATTTCTTTATCATCGACCCTAATGTGGAGATTCTTTATTTCCAGCATTTAACTACCCAACACTTCCTTCCAGACTCACTTCCATCAATTTTGTTGCTTCTACAGCGAATTCCATGGGTAATTCATTAAAGACCTCTTTACAAAATCCATTCACAATCATAGATACGGCATCTTCAGTTGAAATTCCTCGCTGATTGCAGTAAAAAAGCTGATCTTCGCCAATATTAGATGTAGTTGCTTCATGCTCCATTTGGGCTGACGGATTTCTCACATCAATGTAGGGGAATGTATGCGCACCGCATTGATCGCCAATCAGGATGGAATCACATTGGGAATAGTTGCGGGAATTTTCAGCACCTTTCATAATCTTTACTTCACCGCGATAGGTTTGTTGACCATGGCCTGCAGAGATACCTTTGGAAATAATGGTGCTTTTAGTATTTTTACCAAGATGAATCATTTTGGTACCGGTGTCGGCTTGCTGGTGATTATTGGTGACAGCTACAGAATAAAATTCACCGACAGAATGATCACCTTTTAATATACAGGATGGATATTTCCATGTAACGGCAGATCCTGTTTCAACTTGGGTCCATGAAATTCTGGAATGATCTCCCAAGCATGTTCCACGTTTTGTTACAAAATTATAAATGCCTCCTTTTCCTGTTTCCGGATGTCCTGGATACCAATTTTGAACGGTTGAATATTTGATGGTTGCATCTTGATGAGCAACTAATTCAACTACGGCAGCGTGTAGTTGATTCTCATCCCGCATAGGAGCTGTACATCCTTCTAGATAACTGACATAGCTACCTTCATCAGCAACAATCAGAGTTCGTTCAAATTGACCTGTTTTTGCTTCATTGATCCTGAAATAAGTGGAGAGTTCCATGGGGCAACGCACTCCTTTGGGGATATAGACAAATGAGCCATCGGTAAATACTGCTGAATTCAAAGTGGCATAATAATTATCCGTGTAAGGGACAACGGTGCCAAGATATTTTTTCACCAATTCGGGATAATCTTTTACTGCTTCTGAGAAGCTACAAAAAATGACACCGGCCTTTTTTAATTCTTCTTTAAACGTGGTTGCAACGGATACGCTGTCAAATACAGCATCTACAGCCACTCCCGAAAGCATTTTTTGCTCTTCCAGAGGTATGCCTAACTTATTATATGTTGCTAACAATTCAGGGTCTACTTCATCCAGGCTGGCTAGCTCTTTCTTTCTTGGTGCGGAAAAATAACTTATCGCTTGATAATCAATATTCTGGTAAGACACTTTTGCCCAGGCTGGCTCTGTCATTTTAAGCCAGTGATAATATGCTTTTAACCGCCAATCTAATAGCCAGTCCGGCTCTTCTTTTTTTGCAGAAATAGTACGAATTATATTCTCATTTAAGCCCGGTGGAAGCGTTTCAGATTCAATATCTGTAACAAAACCGTACTTGTACTCTTTCTTTATTTGTTCATTAATGATTTGTTGTTCGTTACTCATTTTATTCTGTCACTCAGTGACTAGGATTTACAAAGTTCTTATATTTTATTTGAACTGCTTTAACCTGAAAAAAATTAGGCGGAAAAACTTGTTCCACAGCCACAAGTCCTTTCAGCATTTGGATTTTTGATCTTAAAACCACCATTTAGTAAATCATCGGAGTAATCAATTTCTACATCTTTTAAATACAACCAGCTTTGAAGATCGCACACAATTCTAAGACCGTTAGATTCGAACTCTTTATCAAATTCACCTATTTTATTTTCAAAATCCATTTTGTAAGTCATGCCAGAACATCCGCCACCTTCAACGGACATTCTTAAAAAATGATCATCTTTTCCATCAGCTTCCATTACAGCCGTTAATCTTTTTACTGCTGCTTTTGAAGCAGTAATGCTTGCATTTTGAAATGCTTCCTGTTGTGTTTCTATAGATTGTTTTTCGCTCATTATTCCCACTCCATATCGATTTTTGGTTCTTGTTTTGGAACCGGTGTTGGATCAAAACCAAGTTTTTTTCTAGCTACGTCTGTCATCATTTCCGGATTCCAGGGCGGATCAAATGTTACGGTTACATGGCAATCAGTCACTTCTTCCAGATCTGAAACTTTTGTTTTAATGTCATCTGCCATATGTTGTCCCATGCTGCATCCAGGGGTGGTTAAGGACATGATGATTTTAACTTCAGTTTTTTCTCCTTCAGCTTCCTCAAACTTAATATCATAGATTAAGCCAAGATTCCACAGATCCACGGGGATTTCCGGATCATAACATTGTTTTAATACATCAATTATTTTATCCTTCAAATTCATTAGTATGTGATGTCCGCTAATGTCATTTTATCAAACATGGATCGGATGGAATCATTGATCCGATTTATTGGTGTTCGAATATTGCAGGCATTCAATTGATCACATCTAGAATCAAAGTAGCAGTCCATGATACCCATAGGCCCTTCCATGATTTCAAAAAATTTTGTCATATTAATTGAATTCGGATCTGTTTTCAGCATATAACCGCCTGATGGGCCTTTCACCGCTTTTATAACATCTTCACGGGCAAGGTGTTGAAGCACTTTTGCCAACAATTCCTGCGGGATAGCATAGTTCTCAGCAATTTCTTTTGCTGTAGTTAATTCGCCATCTTGTTTTCCCTTCAGGTGCCGTAAAGCTATGAGCGCATATTCGACTTTGCGGGTAATTTTTAACATGGTTCCAAAATCTTAATGAAAGTTACCAGATTGGGAGAGTGCCTTTCAAGTAGTAATTCCGACAAAATTTGTCGGGTATAATTTATATCAGATGAATCAGGGACTCTTTTATATCTGTGATTTTGCCAATGATTTTAGCAGAATCGCCAAAGTTTTGAAAAAAAATATTGGCATCATTCTCAGGAAGAGAAATGAGAAGTCCTCCAGATGTCTGTGCATCTGCTGCTAGAAGTTTTTCTAATTCCGATAATCCATCATCGAACATAACATAATCTTTAACATATGCTAAGTTACGTTTCGTCCCACCGGCCATAATTCCTGATTCAGCTAATTGTCGAACACCAGATAAAAAATCAAGTTTATCAAAATTAATTATCGCTGATACACCACTGCCTTGGCATATTTCTTTCAAATGTCCCAATAAACCATATCCGGTTACATCTGTCACGGCATTTACAGTTAATCCTTGTAGCGCACTTGCAGCACTCTTATTAAGCATCGCCATGGATTCAATAGCTCTCTGGATTGTTTCAGGATCTGCCACACCTTTTTTGATTGCAGTGGCAATAACACCAGTGCCGAGAGGTTTAGTCAGAATCAATACATCACCAACTTTTGCACTAGAATTTTTCCACATATTAATTTCATCAACTTCACCTGTAACCACCATGCCAAATTTTGGTTCTTTATCATCGACAGAGTGTCCCCCTACAATAGGTATTCCTGCTTCTTCTGCCTTATCTGCACCTCCTTGCAAAATTTCAGTCAAAATTGATTTTGGCAGTTCACTTATAGGAAACCCAACAATATTCAATGCAAAAAGTGGTTTTCCTCCCATAGCATATATATCGGAAAGTGCATTAGCTGCAGCAATTTGACCAAATTGGTATGGCTCATCCACGATTGGAGTGAAAAAGTCAACAGTTTGAATAATTATTTTACCACTGTCAATGCGCACGGCTGCCGCATCATCTGCACTATCAAAGCCAACAACGACGGAATCGTGAGCTGGTATTTTTAAATCACCCAGAACCTGAGCTAAGTCACTCGGACCGATCTTACATGCTCAGCCGGAACCGTGGCTTAAAGTGGTGAGCCTTATTTTATCTCTATTTGTCATTTGGATTATTTTTAATTAGGATTCGTCGGGTGCTAGAGCAATTAAACCATCTTCAGGCGTTAGGGTAAATTCCTTACTTTTATCTGGAATCAACGATATACCAAACATTTTATCTTTTTCTTTTTCATCAGCGTGCAATTGCACTCCTAAAATTACTTCTTTCCGGATCTGGGCTGCTTTGACACATTCACCATATTGTACGGTTATAGAATCTTTCCCCTCAAAAGAAAAATAATAAGAAGCAGGCTTGATATAGAGTTCACTGCCATCAGCTTGAAACAGGTCGTCATAAACATCCAGAGCCATCGGTTCTTCGGATACTTGAGCCATGATTTGAGATACAAATTGATTTGATACCATAAAATCTTCCACACCGCTATTTAAGATTATATCTATATTCTCACTGTCCATGACCTCTGTAATCAGTTTGGGCCATCTATTTGAATTTGAATTTCTCAGGATTTGGCGTATTCTAATTAAAAGTGAAATAACATAAGCATCCATCTCTTCAATAGTAGAACCGCCAGGAGACAGGATTAGTAGACTATTAAAACTTTGCGGATCAATATCATTCAAACGGCTCAAATCATTGAAATCCATTTCATGTATGGAAATACTTAAATTGGGATAGCTTTCTAATAATTTTATCCTATACTCTTCCATTTCACTATTTAATTCTGAGACATAGGTACATAATTCAGAATTTCCAGGTAAATAACTACACAGTTTTTCCATGATGATTTCAGTCTTTGGTGTCCAGTTTAATAATGCCACTCGTTGTTTTCTAAGATTGGTATCAATCTGAGGGATTTCGGATGTTTTTGCTTGAAAGACCGGTTCATTAAAATAAAAGATTGTTGAATCATCTTCCGCAAATACTATAAGGTCGTCCTCGTTTGTTACTGGCGTATCAGGATGTGGATTCAAAGTGATTAGGCCATCACTATTATGTATTCCAAGTGGCGTACTGCTTTTAAACCGGTTTGTTAGATCTCCAAAAGAAAGATTTCCTCCCCATCCATCATCTGGTTTATAAAAATAAAATTCATTTCCATCAAAGCCTACCATGTCACTATAAACAACAGATAGACCATTATGACTTAGTGCGAGTTGGGCTATCATTCGTGATAGTACACTGACTTCATTGAGAGCTTTCACCGTTCCTGAAGAAATATTTTCTGCTAAGTCCCTGTCTCGATCTGAATGGATTTCACAAATAATTGGTGGATGTTCCTCTCCATCGCATACGGCAATGATGGACATAATCGCTTTAAGAACCAAAGCATCAGCTAATTTTTTTTCAGACTCTGAGCGCCAACTTGCTGCATTATTCATAACGATAATCGATTTAGCATGATTTGCATTGACTTTTTTTAGATTATTTATGTTGGTTACTACTCCGGATCTAGTAATTACTCGTGTTGTTTCGAAATTGTCGATGTTATCGCGAATAAGATTATCCATATCTTCTTTATCATCCTCTGCCAGAATCACTATAGCAGCATCTGGTTCTGATTCATTGGCTTCTATCAATTCACGGATAATTTCTATAATTCTGTCACCAAATCCTAAAATCAGTGTATGATCTTTTTCCAGGACAAGACTACGTCCTCGTCGAAGCTCAGCTAATTTTGCTTCAAATACGCTGGTGATAAATGCTACCATACTTGAAAAAAGGATTAAGCCAACTAAAACGCCAAGAATGGATGAAAGCTTTGCTAACCAGTTACTGTCTCCATCTGTTTCTGCAGCGGAACCCTCCATGACTGCCACATATACTCGCCAGGGGATTTCTATCCAGCTGCTTAAGGTCTCATCTGGAATAAATACGTTAGCAATAACACGTAAGAACACCATAAATAAAAACCCGCCTGTAAATAGGGCTAATAATGCTAAAAAGATGGATGAACTTCCTTTCGACATAAAATTATCGATGCCATAACGAATTCTCATCCCTAAAGGATAAAGTGATTTTTTGCTCATAACAAGTAGTTGAAAATATTATTATAACACAAGTTGAAGCTTAAAAAATTTTTACCCAAGAAAGGTAATTAATTTCTTTCTCCCTTTGAAATCAACTTGGTAAATTAAAGAGTACATGATTTTATGGAATATTTAAAATACATACTTTAATATACCAATCTAAAAAACTTCTACCCTGTCTAGAAAATAAACCCTTTTAACTTAAATAATACACCTATGGGAAAAACATTCAAAACAATCGATGAGGCCGTTATAAGATTTGCTGGTGACTCCGGAGATGGTATGCAGCTTAGTGGTGGGCGTTTTACTGAGACTACTGCTATTGTAGGAAACGACCTGAGCACATTACCTGATTTTCCAGCAGAGATTCGTGCTCCTGCTGGCTCTTTAGCCGGTGTTAGTGCATTCCAAATCAAATTCTCATCGAAAGATATCCATACACCGGGGGATAAACCGGATGTTTTGGTAGCCATGAATCCTGCAGCTTTAAAAGTCCACCAAAAAGACTTAATTCCAGGTGGTACAATGATTGTAAATACGGATGCATTTACAAAGAAAAATTTGAATTTTGCAGGATATGAGTCTAACCCAATCGATGATGGCTCTCTAGACGATTATTTTACAGTTATGCCAATAGAGATGAATAAAATGGTGACAGCTGCATGTGAAGGATTGGATATGTCGCCAAAATTGGTTGGGAGGACCAAAAACTTTTTTGCTCTAGGTGTTTTATATTATATGTATGATCGTCCTTTGGAAGCTACGGAGGAATGGCTCAAGAAGAAATTTTCCGGTAAGGATGCGATCATTGAAGCCAATACTCGCGCTATGAATGCGGGCTACAACTATGCTGATACAACTGAGCTTTTCATGAATCGTTATAAGGTAGAAAAAGCTGTGCTCCCTCCAGGGAAATACCGCAATATAAATGGGAATTTAGCCACATCTTTAGGGCTATTGGCCGCTTCCGAAAAATCTGGTTTGAATTTATTTTATGGTGGATACCCAATTACCCCTGCGAGTGATATTTTGCATACGCTTGCAGCATGGAAACATTTTGGTGTGCAAACATTTCAAGCTGAAGATGAAATTGCGGGAGTTGCTTCCGTTGTGGGTGCTTCCTTTACAGGAAATTTGGCAGTTACAGCTACTTCTGGTCCTGGCATTGCCCTTAAGGGTGAAGCTCTGGGCTTGGCAGTGATAACGGAATTGCCTATGGTAGTAATCAATGTCCAACGAGGAGGACCTAGTACAGGTTTACCAACTAAGACAGAACAATCTGATTTAAACCAAGCACTATATGGAAGGAATGGTGAAGCTCCCTTACCGGTAATTGCAGCGGCAACACCCGGGGATTGCTTTTATGCTGCATATGAGGCCTGCCAGATTGCACTGAAATATATGACACCGGTTATGCTTTTAACTGATGGCTATTTAGCCAATGGCTCAGAGCCTTGGATGATCCCTGAAATGGATGAACTAAAGGACATCCAAATCAATTTTGCTGATTCTAAAAATGGAGAAAATGAATTTTTACCTTACCTTAGAAATGAAGATACATTAGCCAGACCGTGGGCTGTCCCAGGGACGCCTGGCCTTGAACATCGTATAGGTGGAATTGAAAAAGCGGAAAATACCGGTCATGTATCTTATGACCCTGAAAATCACCATAAAATGGTAGAAATAAGGCAGGCAAAAGTTGACAAGATTCGACAGGATATACAAAAAACAGAAGTATTTGGCGAAGACCATGGTGATATGTTGATTTTGAGTTGGGGCGGCACTTATGGTGCCTGCCGATCAGCAGTTGAAACGCTTCAAGATGAAGGATTGAAAGTCTCACATGTCCATCTGAGATGGATTAACCCGCTGCCGCAAGACCTGGGTGAAATCATTATTGGATTTCAAGATGTATTGGTGCCGGAAATAAATCTTGGGCAATTACTACGTTTAATCCGGTCAGAATATTTGGTCGATGCTCAAGGACTGAACCTTGTCAGAGGCCGACCTATTGGTGCTGCCACTATTGTTGAACATGTTAAAAAATCATTGAGTTAAACTATGAGTGAAATACAAACCCCAACATTAACAAAAAAAGATTTCGAATCTGATCAAGCTGTAAGATGGTGTCCCGGATGCGGTGATTATGCCATTTTAGCTCAGACGCAGAAGAATATGCCGACTTTTGGTCGGAACAAAGAAGAATTCGTATTTGTTTCTGGCATTGGTTGCTCGAGTCGTTTTCCCTACTATATGAATACATACGGATTTCATTCTATCCATGGTCGGGCACCTGCAGTAGCAACCGGCGTTAAAATTGCCAATCCGGATTTATCCGTTTGGATTGTCACTGGTGATGGCGATGGACTTTCTATTGGTGGAAATCATTTTATGCATGCGCTTCGCCGGAATATGGACGTCAACATTTTAATGTTTAATAACAGAATCTATGGTTTGACTAAAGGGCAATATTCACCTACATCCGAACATGGGAAAGTGACCAAAGCAACGCCATTTGGTTCAATTGATTTTCCATTGAATCCCCCTTCATTGGCATTAGGTGCTCAAGCAACATTTGTGGCTAGGACCATCGACCGTTGGCAAAAGCATATGGCAGCAATGATGGAACGCTCCTATCACCATGATGGAGGTTCCTTTATTGAGATTTATCAAAACTGTAATATTTTTAATGATGGTGCATTTGAAGAATATACAGGAAAAGAGAAGCTTGATAATGTCATCGAATTAAAACATGGAGAACCGATGCTTTTCTCCAATGGTACAAAAGGAATCAAACTGGATGGTTCTTCTGCAACCGTTGTTGAAATGGAGAAATACAGTCTTGATGAAATCCTTGTCCACGATGAAACCAATTTAGATCTTGCTCATATCATTGCCAATTGGACAACTCATCCTATTTTACCTGAACCGATAGGAGTGATTTATTCTATTGATAAACCAACCTATAATCAGGAGATCATGGACCAGGTTGAAAATGCCAAAAAAGTAAGAGGTGTAGGCAATGTTCAAGATCTACTTAACGCAGGAGATACCTGGGTAGTAAAATAAAATGAATACTCGTACTGAACAGGATAGTATCGGCCCTGTTGAAGTACCGGCAGACCGATATTATGGCGCACAAACCCAGCGCTCATTTGAAAATTTCAAAATTGGTAGCGAAAAATTTCCTAGGGAATTTATCCGGGCTTATGGATTATTAAAAAAAGCAGCAGCTAGTGTCAATAATCAATTCGGTAACTTATCATCAGAACTTAAGGATGTAATTCAGCAAGCTACTGATGAGGTAATTGATGGGGAATTAGATAATCATTTTCCACTCGTTGTATGGCAAACCGGTTCCGGGACTCAGACCAATATGAACTTTAATGAGGTGATAGCAAACCGGTCTATTGAGATTATGGGTGGAGANATGGGCAGTAAAACACCGGTCCACCCAAATGACCATGTGAATATGAGTCAATCCACAAATGATACTTTTCCAACTGCCATCAATATTGCAGCTGTAGAAAGTATCCATCACCAATTAATTCCCGCTTTGAAAGCACTCAGGGATACATTGGNTCAAAAATCCAAAAAGTTTGAATCAATTGTAAAACTGGGCCGAACCCATTTACAGGATGCAACACCCTTGAGTCTAGGTCAGGAATTTTCTGGTTATGTTTCGGCCCTTGATCATGGACTAAAAAGAATTGAGAATGCTTTAGACCATTGCTATGANTTAGCCATGGGCGGGACCGCTGTGGGTACTGGAATCAATTCAGTAAAAGGCTTTGCTGAAGCTGTAGCAAATGAGATTTCTGCTTTAACTGGATTGCCTTTTAGAACGGCTAAAAATAAGTTTGAAGCACTAGGAGGACAGGATAGTATTGTAGAACTGTCAGGGGCTTTAAAAGTCATTGCAGCTTCCTTATTTAAAATAGTTAATGATATACGCTGGCTTGCAAGTGGACCTCGTTCCGGTATCGGTGAAATAACACTACCGGCAAATGAACCTGGTTCATCCATTATGCCTGGAAAGGTAAACCCTACTCAATGTGAAGCACTTTCCATGGTCTGTACACAGGTCATGGGAAATGATACAACAATTACAGTCGCTGGTGCTTCCGGAAATTTTGAATTGAATGTTTACCGGCCTGTATTAGCATACAATATTCTGCAGTCTATCAAGCTATTGGCAGATGGCTGTAGATCATTCAGTAAAAATACTGTAATCGGCATTGTGCCGAACAAAGAACGAATTGATCATAATCTATATAATTCACTTATGCTGGTAACTGCTTTAAATCCTCATATCGGTTATGATAAAGCTGCGGAAGTTGCTAAAAAAGCCCATCAGGATAATTCTACTCTTCGTGAAGCGATTATCGAACTAGGTTATTTGTCCGGAGATGACTTTGACAAACTTGTTCAACCCAATCAAATGATCCAACCACGGATTAAAGACTGATTAGGCGGACTATTTAGCTTTTTTTGTTATTTATTAAAATCTCTGTTTAGGCAATTAAGGGAAACGTGTAAATTTTCTTATGGCTGAGACACCTGCAAATTTGAATCTTATTAAAATTGTCCACCATTGTCTTATTNCTCTATTTCTGGGCATGATCCTTGTGTTTGGGGTTGTAATATTCTTAGCAAGAGATCTTCCATCTCTGGAACAGTTGGAGAATTATGATCCGGATTTAGTAACTCGCATCTATTCGGCAGATGGTGTCGTACTTAATGAATTATTTGTTCAAAAACGTGTCTTTGTTGAATTACACAGGATACCTGAATATATGAAAAATGCGGTTATTGCTTCGGAAGACAGAAGGTTTTATGACCATTGGGGACTTTCTTTGAGAAGTGTTGCAAGGGCAATTGTAGTTAATACGCTTTCAATGAGTTACCGCCAGGGTTTTTCTACCCTTACGCAGCAGTTGGCACGCAATTTATATAAATCTGTTGGGTTTGAAGATAGTATAATCCGTAAGATGAAAGAAGTCATTACTGCAATCCAAATTGAGCGCACGTATACGAAAGATGAAATTCTGGAAATGTATTTGAACACAGTACACTTTGGTCATGGCACATATGGAGTGGAAGCAGCGACAAAACGATTTTTTGGAAAAGTATCAAAAGAACTATCTATTGATGAGGCAGCATTGCTGGTTGGGCTTCTGCCCGCGCCGGCAAGTTATTCACCAATTCATCATCCTGAGAGGGCTATTCGCCGTCGGAATACTGTTCTTCGTTTGATGAAAGATCAGCAGTATATCCAGGTTGGTACNTACGAAGAAAACAGAGTAAAAACTCTGGATACAGTTCAGGATCTGCCTAAACGGGGGATGGCTCCCTACTTCACTGAGTATATTCGGAGATTGCTTGAAAAAGAAGATGAAGTTCTAGATATAAATATTTATCGGGACGGATTGAAAATTTACACCACATTGGATTCTCGCCTGCAATCCATTGCAGAGAATGCTGTTATGCAGGTAGTTGAAGCGGATCAGAAAAGGCTAAATAAACGTCTATTTAGAAACAAAGAAGAATTTGAAGATCTNGCTTATTTAACGATTTATCCTGAAGATACGCTTAAACTNATGATGCAGGGCGAAAAGGAATTATATAAAGATCTCCGGGATAAACTATTAGTCCAATGTGCTTTTGTTGCTATTGATCCTAAAACTGGTAACATTCTAGCTATGGTAGGCGGTAGGCCTGATTATCATGATCAATATAATCGTGCAGTNCAGGCTCGGCGACAGCCTGGTTCTGTTTTTAAACCATTTGTATACACAACTGCCATAGAAAATGGCTATCCGATCACAGAACAATTATTAAATCAGCCTGTGGTATTGAATGTACAGAATGTGGATGGCTCATGGGTTAAATGGAAACCACAAAATTATGATGGAAGCACAGGCGGACTCACCACATTGCGGGAAGGATTGCGGAAATCAATGAACCTGATCTCTGTCCGTATGGTTCAGCAGGATATTGCACCGGCGGAGCAGGTGAAAAGAACTGCACAGCGTATGGGCATCTCAACGGATATCCGAGCAGTTGATGCAATTGCACTTGGTACGTCTGAAGTATATCCTCTGGAAATGGTTTCTGCCTATGCAGCATATGCGAATCGAGGCGTGTATTCTAAACCAATTGCCATTACTAGAATAGAAGANAGGTATGGCAATATACTGAAGGAATATTNTCCGGAAAGAAGGGAAGTTTTGAGTGAAGAGACAGCATATTTAATGACAAGCTTACTTCAAACAGTTATGGATCGCGGAACCGGCGGAAGTGCACGATGGAAGTATAAATTTAACCGGCCAGCAGCTGGGAAGACTGGTACAACTCAAGGTTGGAGTGATGCCTGGTTTGTAGGTTTTACACCACAGATTGCTGCTGGTGTCTGGTTTGGTGTGGATGATTTTCGAGTGCCATTAGGCCCGGGACAAGATGGATCTCAAGCTGCGTTGCCTGCCTGGGCTATGTTCATGCGGGATGCACATGATACCCTAGATTTTCCCAATCAAAAATTTGAAAAACCTAAAGGTGTTATTTATAAGCAGATCTGTTCCGTTTCAAAAAAAGTGCCACTGCCTGCTTGTCCAGTTGAGAAAGAAATGTTTAAAGAAGGAACCCAGCCAACCCAGAAGTGCAGGATTCATCGTACAGGTTAAAACTTACGATTTAGATTCTTTTTTATTAAAAATTGATAGCAAAGAAATAGGAGCTCTTTCTCGAACCGTGTGGAGTGTAAGGTAGAGAGCCACTGTTAGTAGTACAGCGTTAGGTACCCACATGCCAACACTCGCTGAAACTTGATTTCTGTCCGCCAGTTCTTCTCCTGCAATCAAAAGNACATAGTAGAGTAGAAAAAATCCAAAACTCAAACTTGTACTTACAGCAAACCCTCCTTTTTTTGCCATGACGCCCAATGGTGCACCTAGTAAAACAAATAAAATACAGGCAAATGGAATCGAGAACTTTTTATGAATTTCAACTCTATATTTATTCTTCCCTTTATGGTAACTGCTTAGAAGCCCAAATTCATTTTTTAACTGCCGTTCAAGACTTCGTAATTGACGCTCTTTTTTTGCTAAATGATTTTTAGAAATTGTCGTATCAGATCGTATAGTTTTTCGGGTTGATTCTATTATCGATTTTCCAGCATCAATACTCTCAGGACGAATGCTGTCTCCTAAGGTACGATAAAATGCGCCTGCCATCCGTGCGTTTACTACTCGGATTTTTTCTTGGTAATTTTCAATTTTCTCCAATATCATAGGCACAGTCATTTCCCGATCGGTACGGTTAGATGAATCTCTACGGTTTAATATAATATCATCNGCAGGGATAATGATCTTGTTGGTCTCGAAAATAATTCGCCTATAGTTTGTAAAATCATCGGCTTCCAATTCATGGATCTCACCATCATAGAGAGTAAGTAAAAAAGCATCTGCAAGTGTGGAAAGGGTTCCGTTTTTGGCATGAATACTGGTTTGGGATTCCTGTTTCCCTTTAGAAAAAATCCGAACATCTGACATTATTTCACCAGACTTTGCACCAATAATCATGCTGTAATCTGGTAAATTATCTATAAAGATTCCCGGTTCAATATTCATTCCCGGCCGTTTACGATAAATATCTCCTGAAAGAAGCCGTGCCCTGAAATTCATTTCCGGTAAAATGTAGTTATTGAAATAAATCAAGAGCATTGCTACTGTAATTCCGAACATGAGGGGTGCCCGAATAATGGATAGAAAACCCATCCCAGAGGCACGCATGGCATTGATTTCGTTNTCTTCGGAAAGGCGACCAAAAGACATGAGGGTTGCCAGCAGGACAGCCATGGGTACAGAAAGGGCAATGATCCAGGCCAAATTAAGAAATAGATATTCCATAATAGTAAGAATGCTGAGTCCCTTACCTAAAAAGCGGTCAATTGCACGTAAAAGAAAATTTATAAACAACAGAAAAGTGATCATCAGTAGAGATAGAATAAAAGGCATGATCATTTCGCGAATAAAATATCTGGATAGAAGTCGCATAGTAGAAATTACAATATTATGGGACTCATAAAGTTTCAATAATTCGCTGGAATTTTTCTTCGAAACAGAATTGAAACCATTTAATTTCCTCCGCTTTGAATCAACTCAGGTTGATCAAAAGACGAATGGTGGGTGTAGCTCAGCTGGTTAGAGCACCTGGTTGTGGCCCAGGAGGCCGTGGGTTCAAATCCCATCACTCACCCAATATTAACGGGGTATAGCGTAGTCCGGTTAACGCGCCTGCTTTGGGAGCAGGAGATCGGGAGTTCAAATCTCTCTACCCCGACACT